>JAQICW010000007.1 GCA_027858355.1 Desulfobacula sp. | reverse complement strand
CAGGTGAAATTTTTATTCCCTGGTTTTCATAATACTCCTTTAAAATACTAAAATGAATATTCCATATATTATCACCTGGCTGAACCACATAAATCCCGAATTTTTTTATTTTTTCAGGCTGGACAGCCCCAGAGTCTTCAATTTTTTCTTCAAAAACCTTTCCTTCTTTAAAGCTGGCCTTTTCTAAAATATCTCTCAAAGGGATTTGGACATCCCCGACCTTAAAGGTTTCATCCGAATTGACAATCATATCAAGACTTTTTTTTAAACCCAATTCCTCTTTGCGGGATACCATGAGCTGCTTTAATTTTTCATCTTTTTTGAGATTTTTATAATCAAAATCGGGTAAAACAATAATCTTGCCCTGCGCTATTTCCTCTGCTTTCACAGTCTTGCCACCGGTAACGACTTCATCTGCTTTAACGGTCTTGCCAGTGCTAATGGTTTCCTCTGCTTTAACGGTCTTGCCATCGGTAATCGGTTTATCTGCTTTCACAGTCGTGCCACCGGTAACGGTTTTCTCTGCTTTCACAGTCTTGCCACCGGCAATAGTTTTATCTACTTTAACGGCCTTGTCACTGGTAACGGTTTTATTTGTTTTTACAGTCTTGCCAGCACTAATAGTTTTGTCTGTTTTAACGAGGGGCCTTGGTTCATTGTTTTCATTGTTGTCAGTTTTTTGTGGCATTACCGTTTTATTATTTACTGGCGTTAAATTGTTTTCCTGGAATTTATTCAAATACGGTATACCCCAAAAGAGTACCCCGACTAAAACCACTGCAACCAGTATTAATAATTTTTTATTTTTTTTCTGGAACATATTTTCCCATTATTTTTTAAGATCAAAATTGCATCAGATACACAATAGAATGATTTATGTCAAGAAAGAGCTTCAATTCGGGGTAATTATAATGATTTTATTTTCCCCGGAAATCATTTTTGGATCCCCCTCAATTGTAATGGCAATGGATCTTTTAGCTTCAATTTCAGAAAGTTCCTCTCTTTTTTTATTTAACAGATAGCCGGCCACGTCACTGGGTACAATCCCTGTTGCTTCCTTAACCTCAGGTTTTATTGTTTTCAAGTTCAATTGTCTTAAAAAGGCAAGGCCCTGGGTCTCTACAGAAGGAGTTTGACCTCTGCCCTTACAGTGTCTGCAGGTTTCATAGCTGCCAAAAGTAATGGAGTGCCTGATCCGCTGCCGTGACATTTCCAATAACCCAAATGTTGTAATCCCACCTACTTTTGTTTTAGCCTTATCTGATTTCAACTCTTTTTTCAGTGTGTTTGTAATTGCAGTTTTATGCCGCCGATCCTTCATGTCTATAAAATCAACCACAATCAACCCTCCCATATCACGGAGTCTCAATTGCCGTGCAACTTCCTCACAGGCCTCAAAATTTGTATGAAAGGCGGTCTCTTCAATATTTTTCTTTTTAGTAGATTTTCCTGAATTTACATCAATGGAAACCAGGGCTTCTGTTTGTTCAATTACAAGGAAACCTCCGGATTTGAGGTGGACATCTTTTTTGTAAATAGAAGCTATCTGATCTTCAAGTTGATATTTACTGAATATGGGTTTGTCACCCTTGAAAAGTTTGACTATTTTTTTTTGTTTTGGAGCAATTACGCTCATGAAAGTTTGTACTTCTTTAAAAATTTCAGGACTGTCAATCAGAATTTCATTAACGTCTGATGTAAAATAATCTCTTAAAGATCTGACAGCAAGGGTTTGCTCTTTGTAGAGCAGCGAGGGTGCAGTATTTTTGATGGCCTCTTTGTCAATATTTTTCCATACACGCATCAGGTATTTTAAATCAGCAGTCAACAGGGTTTTTGTGGAGTCTTTACCTGCAGTCCTCACGATCATGCCAAAGCCTATGGGGATATCCATTTTTTTTATAATATTGACAAGTCTTTTTCTTTCATCTTCATCACTGATTTTTCGGGATACACCTTTTGTTGAGTTTCCCGGCATTAGAACAGATAATCTTCCAGGCAGTGAGATAAAGGTTGTCAGCATGGCCCCTTTTTGACTAATCGGGTCCTTTGTCACCTGAACAATAAGTTCCTGACCTTTTTTGATTAGATGAAACAAAGCCTTTGCACCGGCTTCGACATCCTGAAAATAGTCTGTATGGATTTCGTTTTTTTGAAGAAAACCATTTTTAGGTGCACCATAATCTACAAAGACAGCCTGAAGGCTTGGTTCAACCCTTGTGACGATCCCTTTATAAATATTGCCTTGTGTGACTTCCTTTGCAGTTGTTTCAATGTGAAATTGTTCGAGTTTGTTATCTTGAATTGCTGCAATTCTGTTTTCATCAGAATCCATTGCATTGATCAGAATTTTTTTCCCCATTATACAGTCTCTTTAATATTTATATTATTATTATAAAATTCTTGAATTTTTAAGTAGTAAATTGAATGGATCAAGTCAATTTTTTTATTTATCATATGAATTAAATGCATGTTTAAATATTTTTTTTTTGTTTAAGTATATCAAAATAGGTAAGGATACGTTCAACATATTGAACCGGCTCCCACCCCCTTGCATAGCCATGTTTAGTTTTTTTATAGTAGTCTGGTTTTGATAATAATGGTAGCACTGTTTTTAAATTTTGCCATCTGTTTTCCGCAAGTCCCATCTTTTTGGCGATGTCCATGGCATCGATTACATGTCCATATCCGATATTGTAACTGGCCAAAGCAAACAGGATCCTTTCATAGCCATCTTCTATATTGTTGAATTTTTTAACCATTTTATCAAGATATTTTATTCCGGCCTTAATGCTTTGTGACGGGTTTAATCTGTTTTCTATACCCATTTCTTCTGCTGTATCTTTTGTTAACTGCATCAAACCCCTGACATTTGTAAAACTTTTTGCATTTGGATTAAAATGGGATTCCTGGTACACAACAGCAGCAATAAGTTTCCAGTCAAAATCATATTTTATGGATTCCTGAATAATTGTTTTCTTATATTTTGGCAGTCTGGTTTCAATTCTTTGATGAAAACTTTTCAGATCAAAAGGATCTGAATCTTCAATATTTGCATAATATTTATCAGATATCTGTTGCATTATCCCGGTTTCATTTGCATACAGGAAAAATTTATTAATCTGTTCCAGCATTTGCAGATCATTTTTATTGACAGCCCAGGCAAGAGATTCTTTTTCCTGAAGCGCTATCCCAATCCGGATGTCTGGATAATATCTTTGATTCAAATAAGCCACATTATCATCAGCTATTGTAAATTTTATTTTCCTGTCATGGACCATGCGGATGAGCTCTTCTGTTGGAATGTTGTTATGAAGAATATAATTAACATTAATTCCTGATTTTTAAATTTCTTCTAATCGTGAATGATAGGAAGTCCCACGACGGATGTCTATGGTTCGGAAGGTCAGGTCTTCAATATTTTTAGGTCCGAAAACTAACTTATGGTGTACTATGTGCTGTTGAATCGTCATATAGGGAATTGAAAAGTTTACTTTTTCAAGCCTCTCCCTTGTTATGGCAAGTCCTGATGCAATAAAATCACCTTTTCCCTGTTCAAGATAAGCAAACATATTGTTCCAGCCTGAGGTAACAACATCAAGATCAACATCGAGAAAATTGGCAAATTCTTTGGCAAGGTCATACTCAAAGCCAGTGGGTTGTCCTTTATAATAATAATAGGCATTAATGGAATTATTGGTGATAAGTCTTAGAACCCCGGTTTCTTTAATTTTTTCCAAACGGGTTAGATTAAAACCAAACTCCTTGTTATGGATTAATACAGATAAAAAAACAAAAAAAGATAAAAGGCTGAGAAGAATTATTAAAATAAAATAATTAGAACAAAAATTTTTCATTTTTAATCTCTATTTGGTTCAATCAGCACTATCTCCGATTGGTTCAATCGGAATAATTTCCACACGATCAACATTCTGGTATCCCCGGGGAAGTTTTTTCCCTCTATGACCCCTCATTCCAGTATAATTCTTTTGGTTGCCCGGGCTCAATTTAAGAAAATGCCGGCCGGAATAGATAAAAAAGTTTGCATTTAATGGTAATATTTTAAGGAAGCTAAGTATTTCCGGGGTTGTTGACTTCAGTTCTTTTTTGGGGATGGAAATAATTTTATTTCCTTTTCCTTTTTTTAAGTTAGGCAATTGCCTTAATTTAAATATCAAAAGCCTGCCCTTGGATGTAACCGCGGCAATGCTGTCTTTTTCCAGATCAATGACAGCTTCGGGATTTAATAATTCATGATTTTCCTTTAAAGTGACAATTCCTTTGC
>JAQICW010000002.1 GCA_027858355.1 Desulfobacula sp. | reverse complement strand
AAATTTGCCCACAAATATTATTAATAAATGCTTTTTTGGCTTTTGTCAAGATGAAGATCAAAAAAATGTTGAGAGCAAATGAATTGTCCGGTTATCCGAGAAGTTTTAGACAAATAGTTTACCGAACTAAAGTTCGAAAAGGGCCACAAACAAGGAGCTAAGGGCGGATGGTAATATAGACGCCGGGGCAATCCCCGGATGTTTTATAATAGAGTTCATGGCTCAGTTGGCCCATCAATTGGCTCCTTAACCCCTTGTTTGCAGCCCTCTTCATAGTTTGATTTTTCACGGGTGTTCCTTTATATAAGGTTGGCGACCAAACCTAACCCAAATAAAAGAGAGCACCCGTGAAGAATTCATTTATAAATCAGTTTTCCGAAAACATACCCTATAGGGCAGAAGCTCAAATTCAATTACACATGCTTTGACCGGGTCATCATCAGGGGCTATATACTGAAATTCTTTTCCCTTGCCTGTGTGGTTCTTTTTCTCAGGTCCATGGGGTTTTCCAGAAAATCAAACGGGATCATGAGGATCTTCACTGACCAGCTCAACTCACATATTTCCAAACAGGCCGCAAAACATGGAGCTCAGATTTTCTGGTGGCCTTCAATCAATGGGGCGTGAATGGCGCCAAGCCGCGGTTTGTTGAGAAGGCATATGCTGACTCATTTTCAGGTCGAGGCAACTATGTGTTTTGTATCCTCACCGATAAGGAAAATGTCAGGACTGTCGCTGCCAGAGAGTTTGTCAGCAAAAAAGGCCGGAAATATCAACGCCTTTATAAATGCAATAAACCGGTCAAGCAGTATTACATCTATGTCCAGTTTCTGCCCTTTAGGGTATGATGCGATTCTGGGCGGCCCCTGTTATCTGAAAATTTCCTCTTATCTCCCATTTCCTTGTGAATTCTATTTCAACGGCCATAACTACATCAAACACCAGTTGGATCAGCGGGGTGTGTCATACAAGATGAAGGACAATGCCTTCACTAATGTGTCTGACCCGGATGCCCTCAACCAAGCGGCCAGGGAAATTGATGGTAAGCTGATCCAGGAAAGAATCGATTATTGGATGAACCTGTTTTTCAAGTTTGACAAAGGAAAGTACGCCACCCGCTCCAAACACCTGAAACACGACTGGTACCTGACTCAGGTGGAAGTCTGCTCCAATGTCATTTTTAAATCTGCCCGTTTCTGTACCAGTCTTTTTGAACGGCTTCTGGATAAGTTCGCGCGTGTCGGATTGCCCGACACCATTGCCAAAATATTCAGCCGGCGGCCTGCCCGCTCAAATTCCAAATCCTTCTGGAGACTGTATGATAACAACGCCTGCATCAAACACTGGTTCAGGGGAAATGCCATCAAGCAGTACAACAAAGAGAGTTACTTGATCCGGACCGAGACCACCATCAACAACCCCAAGTCGCTGGGGCTTCAAAAACCTGTCCTTTATTTACAGGTATGCCTGTGGACCGGCCTTGGATGCAATGACCGTCTTCTGAACTGCTGTGCTGATGTTGATGTATCCTCCATTTGTGATGGTGAGGCTGATCTGTTCGACCAGCCGGTTCTAGATCATAAGAACCGGAGAGTCACTCCGCCGGACTTGAGAAAGGACCGGCAAATGGCCCTTTGCAGGGAGCTTCTCAAGCCGAAGTATTCGGTTTATGGGTTTAAAACTGTTGATTTAAAACTAGGTTTGAATGAATTTTTCTCAAATTCTGCACAAATCCGGTATGAAATGGCCAAATTGATCTGTCGTGGCGTGATCCAAAAAAAGAAAAATCAATCATTCTATAGGGTTATGCCATTAGGCTGGAAATGGTTATGGGCCTCAATTTGCTCCAAACACTATTTTAAAAACCCTGTAATTTCAGCCACTTTCAAAACCATACCAACAAAATCCTCAACGCAACCATACATTCTGGAACAGGGTGTGAACTTCATAAATCAGGGGTTAAGCCAGATCACACAGGGATTGGCGGTGAATATGTGACATCAAAAAAACGTAACTTTTTCTCACGTTTTTGAAAAACAAAGCATACCAGCGCAGAAATTGCACCCTTTCAGTTCCTGTAATGGCAACCCGGGTTCCAGGACCATTCGTTTGTCAATGATTGTGACTTTGATATCCTGATGGGCCTTTTTTGACAGTCTGAGCAAAAGGATGGCAAAAAAAGCACCGGCAGGTCCTCCGCCCAGGACAACTATTCTGTTTCCATCCTTTAATGTCACTCTTTCTTTGTCTTGTCTGCTCAAAGTTCTAAACACCCAATCTTTAGAATTTTTCAATGTACGAGAAGACTAAAATCTGATACATAGCAAATCATAGAATAACATTATAAAGGCATCCTGACAATTAAGACGTTGCTATTGCATAAAGCCTGAGAGAAAAATTCCATGGGCCCCTTTAGTTTGCTTGTAAAACCCGCTTCTGCTGACTGCAATCTTCATTGCAAATATTGTTTTTACCTGCCCAAATCAAGTCTTTATCCTGAAACAAAAAAACACCGGATGTCTGATGCCGTGCTTGAGCACCTGATAAAAACATATATGGAAACAGCGCAAGGCTCATATTCAATCTGCTGGCAGGGCGGAGAACCCACACTAATGGGGACTGATTTTTTTTCCAAGGCCATTGAATTTCAAAAAAAATATGGCTCTGCCCGTGCCAGAATCAGCAACTCAATCCAGACCAATGCCACCCTTATTACAGATAAGATGGCAGCATTGTTTGCCACCTATAAATTTCTTGTGGGGTGCAGCCTTGACGGACCTGAAGAAATCCACAACCTATATCGGAGAACCACTAAGGGAAATGCCACGCACAAAGATGTGATAAAGGGAATCGAAATTTTAAAACGCAATAATGTAGACTTTAATATCCTTACCCTTGTCAGCAAGGCAAATGTTGACCATGCCCATGAGATTTATCACTACCTGAAAAACATGGGGGTTTTTTATCATCAATATATCCCCTGCGTTGAATTTGACACAAAAGGAAACCTGCTGCCCTTTGCCATCACAGGAGAACAGTGGGGCCTTTTTCTGTGCGCTGTTTTTGATGCATGGTATCCAAAAGACATATTTTCTGTGTCTGTGCGGAATTTTGATGCCATTCTTTCTAAAAAAGTGGATGGAATAAATGATGTCTGCGTTATGGGTGACAATTGCTGTCAATATTTTGTGGTTGAACACAACGGGGATATATACCCTTGCGATTTCTTTGTTGAAAAACCGCTTAAAATAGGCAATATCATGGAAACATCCTGGGAAGAAATGATGCATTCTCCTGCTTATCTTGAATTCGGTGCCCAGAAAAAACAATGGAATGAAAAATGCGTAACCTGTGATCACCTTGAATTATGTGCTGGCGACTGTCTTAAAAATCGGACATATGCAGCAAACCCGCCCCAAAATATAAGCTGGCTTTGCCCGGGCTTGATCTCTTTTTTTGCCCATACAAAAAAGCAATTTAAAACCCTGATTGAAACAATCCAGAACCAGCGCAAAAAAGAACAGAAAACAATTTACAAAACCCGAAAAATCAGGCGAAATGATCTTTGCCTTTGCGGAAGCGGCCTTAAGTTTAAAAAATGCTGCGGGAAATAAAAATTAATACGATACCCCGGGTATGATGATATTTTTTTGCATCTATAAAAAAATGCCCTGATATAAGGACGAAATAAATGACTCAAAAACAGCCCAACATTCTTTTTATCATGTTTGATCAAATGGCAGCACCTGCCCTGCCCTGTTATGGGAATCCGGTTGTAAAAGCTCCCCATATTTCAAAGCTTGCCGAAGAAGGCGTTATTTTTGAAAATGCGTATTGCAACAGCCCTTTGTGTGCACCGTCCCGTTCTTCCATGATGGCCGGCCAACTGGCTTCCCGTATCGGCGCCTATGACAATTCTACTCTCTTTCCCGAAGATGTTCCCACCATTGCTCATTACCTGCGTGACAATGGTTA
>JAQICW010000035.1 GCA_027858355.1 Desulfobacula sp. | reverse complement strand
ATTGATAAATTTAAAATAATAAACGATACCTTTGGCCACCTGGCCGGAGATGATGTACTCAAAGAGCTGTCCCGATTATGTGAAACCAGCATCAGGTCTTCTGATATTCTTGCCCGGTGGGGAGGTGAGGAGTTTGTAATTCTTGTTCCTGAAAATAACAGAGAATCCTCTTATATTTTTGCTGAAAAACTTCGAAAGCGTATTGAAGAGCACTCTTTTCCCATAGATTCCCAGATCACCTGTAGTTTTGGAGTAACAGAATATATTGGAAAAGAAGACTCTAATGAATTCACCAACAGGGCTGACAAGGCTCTTTATGAGGCCAAGCAAACCGGCAGAAACAAGGTTATTGCCCACTAGCCCTCAATGCCCTGGCTGGCACAACAAAGCATGAAAGTTGTGAGTTGTGAGGTTGTGAGTTGTGAGGGAAGCTAAATTGACAAGTTGGTTCTCATTACTCAGAACTCATATCTCACTACTTCCATAAAAAAAAGGAACAGATGATGAAAGATTCCGTCATACTTGTTGATGAAAATGATTTGCAATACGGAACCATGGAAAAGCATGAAGCACATAAAAAAGGAAAACTTCACAGGGCTTTTTCAATATTCATTATAAATGACAGCCGTCAATTATTGCTTCAAAAAAGAGCACACACCAAATACCATTCACCAGGTTTGTGGACCAATACCTGTTGCAGTCATCCAAGGCCGGACGAAAATATTCATAAAGCAGCTAAAAGAAGACTTATGGAAGAAATGGGATTTGACTGTAAATTAGAGGAAAAATTCAGTTTTATTTACAAGACAGCATTTAATAACCAATTAATTGAACATGAATATGATCATGTTTTTTTCGGAAAATATGATAAAGACCCAGTGCCTTACTTAGTCGAGGTGGCAGAATGGAAATGGATGGATATCTCTGAAGTATCACATGATTTAAAACAAAACAGGCAAAAATATACCTATTGGTTTTATCCTATATGGGAAAAAATTAAAAATTCTCAGGATTCATTCTTTTAACCGGCAAAACACTATCAGCCCCTGGTTCTGTTTATAAACCTGAACGCTTTTTCAGCAATTTCAACGGCATTATGACTGTGGCGGCTCAGCTCAATGTTTACCTGTCCATGGTATTTTATATCATCCAACGTGTGGAAAATATCCTTAAAATCCATGTCCCCCTCACCAAAGGAAAGATGATCATGTTTATTCTTTTTCATATCTTCCAGATGAATATTAACAATATCATCTTTATAGTCCCTGATAGATTCACAAACACTTTTCTCAGTAATAAACCCATGCCCGATGTCCAGTGTCAGCCTGAAAAATTCATGATTCACCCGCTCCTTGAGCAGTTGATATTGATCCATATTTTCCACAAACATGCCTGGTTCAGGCTCAAAACCGATAAAAACCCCGAGATCAGCGGCTTTCTGAGAAAGCCTGTAGCATCCTGAAACAAGCCAGTCCCATGCCTGGACCTCGTCAATATCAGCCTTTTTTTCCCCGGACCATATGGAGACTGCTTTTGAACCTAGGGCGGAAGCAATATAAAGGCATTGTTCAATGAATTTTATCCTGAATTCCCTATTCTCTGCTCCCTTTGAAATCAATGTGGGTTCATGCTTTACCAATGGATCCAGCAAGAATCTTGCACCGGTTTCCACAATGGATGACAATTGATATTTTTCAAGCCTCTTTTTAACCTGGACAATCCTGGAGTCTATATTTTCATCCCAGGGATTCAGCGAATGATGGTCTATGGTGATGGCAATGGACTCATAGCCGAGGGATCCGATAATATCAATGGCGGACAGCAAAGAATGGCTTGTAAATCCGTTGGTATTGTATCCTATTTTAAACATCCTGGTTTAAATATCCTTGTTTAAATATCCTTGTTTTCTACTATATTTTTTAAAAGCATTGCAACATCAACCAAACCAATGGTGCCGGGTAAAGATACTTTGTCTGCTGTTTTCCCGCTCAACATAAAAACAGCCATTCCCTGCCCGTCCCTGGCCGGGGCTCCATGGGAACCTTTTATCAGCTCCGGGGTTTGGGGAATTTTCATGGTTTTCATGTCCATGAACAGTTCAAGGGGATCATAACCCGGCTTTCTGTGAATATCGATATTAAATGCAAAATCAGGGGCCTTTTCCTGGTCTTCCCACCAATAATAGGCAAACCATTTGTCAGGATCGGAAACAGCCACAAGCTCGCCAGACCTTTCATGATCAATCTTTAAAGATTTTTTCTGATCTTCTGAAAGTACCATGGAAACTCCGTCAATATTCTCAATCAATTTTTTTACAGGCTCAATGTCTTTTTTATCCTTAACATAGATATGGGCTACCTGGTGATCCACCATGGCAAAGGCCCTGCTTAGTTCAAAATCAAGGTATTCTCTGGTTTCAATTTCACGAACCCTTAAAAATCCTGCGTTCCGCAAATTTCTGTTCAAAAGAACAGCCCCTGTTACCATGGACAAAGAATATTCAGAAAATATGCAGATAGTGGAAGTTTGCAATATTCCCATTTTTTCCAGTGTATTGATAAACCCGGCCATCAAATTATCAATCACCTTTAAATCATCATCGATTCTGGGGTCGTCGGGACCGAACTTCTGACAGGAATAATCAAGATGGGGAATATAGGTTACCATGAAATCGGGCAAATGTTCTTTAACAACACTAATGGCAGCTTCCATGATCCATTCCGAGGCTTTTGATGATGCAAAGGGCCCCCAATAGTCCATGAGGTTAAAGGGCCTGCCAATATCTCGGCTGATTTTTTCATAAATTCCCACGGGTTTTGAATAGCACCATTGAACCAAACCTTCATCCGTGTGCATGGGTTTTGGGGTGATAATAATATCTGCATTACCATAAAGCGTGTTCTGGCAAAAAAGTACGGCAGTTTTCAGATTTGGATTATTGTGTTTCAAACTTTCCCAGACAGGTTCAGCCTGGACAAGGGAACGGTACTGGTCCCAGAAACTGACTTCAAAACGATCCCTGTCATAGAACCCGTTGGCAATAATGCCGTGTTCACCCGGATATGTCCCGGTTGAAAAAGAAGCCTGCCCTGGAAGTGTCAGACAGGGGAAAACCGGTTCCATATCAGCTTTTTTTCCGCTTTCCATCAGCCTTGAAAAGCTCGGCATCTCAATTAATTTATCCAAAAGACTGGGGGACAGACCCACAAGATTAAAACAGAAAACACTCATAAAAACTCCTTTGGCATATTCTATACAATTAAGTATGCGGTTAAGTTATCCGGAAAAGACGAACGGAAAAGAATGCCGGAAAATAGAGCAACAGAATCATGGCTGCATACCATACAGGAACAAATCCTGTGGCAATTATCACATCCAGAACAATTATGGATAGCAAGAGGATCTTCATGGTTTTTTGAAAATCCTTTGGCCTGTGATTATCCAGAAGATTCAGGATGTGTTTGGATGAAAAAATAGCAAATAAAATTGCCAGAAAGACTCCAAAAAAATTTAAAAGGACACCCTGCAAAAAAAGAAAAAAATAGATTAAAGGAGCAGTCCCTGTTGCCAGGGCACACACTCCAATGTTTAAAACAGCCTTCCCGCCTTCTGCCTCTTTCTGACTTAATACAGTTACCCCGAAAATATATATCCCGGTAATCAGGGGGATCAAGGCCCACCCCTTAAAGGGTAAGAGCGACAGTCCCATCAAAAGATTAAAATACCGGCAGGATGCCATGGTCAGGGGCCCTAGCAAAGGGATATCCTTTAAAAGACCGTCATAGAGCAGTATGGCAGTGGCAAGAGCAAGGCTTATATAAAAGGGTTTGGAACCGGCAAAAAAGGCAAAACAGATTCCTGCCATAAGCAGTCCAAGGCCCATAGCCAGGGCTGACGACCTGGATACCCTTCCCGAAGGAATGGGTCTTTGGGGTCTTTCCCTGGTGTCTATCTCATAATCAAAATAATCATTTAATGCCATGCCGGCTGAAAACAGGCAGGATGAAGACAGCAGTAGCAATAAAAGGATATTGATTTTTTCAAAACCCAGGCCTGTAATCAGAAAGGCTGCCAAAATATCTGCATGGGCTGTAAACATGCCGGGCAGCCGGATCAGCTCCAAAAAATTTTTAATTTTTGCAATCATAACCACAAATCTCTTTAATATAGATTCTTGCATCTGCTGCTGCAATATCGGGTTGATCCAGATAGGGATAGAGTTCAACCGTGATAAATCCTTTGTATCCGGTCTTTTCAATCGTATCTAAAACCCCGGCAATATCGATCCCCCCTTCACCCGGCATGATATGCCTGTGTTCACGATTTTTCGGAATATCCTCCAGATGATAATGTTTTGTATGGTCTTTGAGTTTGATAATCGTATGGACAGGGTCCTCTCCCACACAGAAAAAATGGCCAATATCAAAGTTAAGGCCAAGATTTGGATGGTTGAACTCATCCAGAAAGTCCAAGTATTCCTTTGATGTCTGGAGAAGAAGGTCAGGTTCCGGTTCAATGAGCAGTTCTATGCCTTTTTCCCTGGCATGGGGCAGGACCTGTTCCAGCCCCTCGGCAAACATCTGGATGGCGGTCATTCGTTCCATCCCGCAAAGGGGGCCGCCTGGCTCCGTGGAAATGGTTTTAGCCCCAAGTTTTGCTGCAAGATCAATACAGTCCAGAGTATATCTGATCCTGATCTGTCTGAATGTCGTATCCTTTTCTATCCAGGAAGGATGATGAAAATCCTTTATTGCACACATCATAAAGGCATTTAGATTGGATATCTCAAGATTGTTTTTTTTCAAGGCTTCTTTTATGTTTGCGATATCTATCCCGGACAATTCGCCAGGGAACGCATGGGGGGTGTCACACATGATTTCAATGCCGGAATATCCGGCATCTGATATGGCCTGGGCAGCCTGGAAAAAAGAAAATTTTCTAAACGCATTGGTACTGAAAGCAAATTTCATATCAATCCCTTTTTATAAATGGGGTGTGATCATGTTCAGGGAAATCAAGACATAGGCGCTGACCAGCACAGGATCATTCTCCCACCATCTGGCACTAGCATTGATCCATGATCCATCCTCTCTTTGGCCGTTTACGAATTTAACAGCCAGCTCCCTGCGCCAGTCAATTGTTTTTCCGTTTTCCATGGCAAGAGTGTCATCACCATACAATGTCAGGGCTTTTGCCATGGTGTGATAATAATAATAAAGTCCCTGCTGGCCCACACCGGGATTTTCTTCCAGGGAATAATTTTTTTTCAGCCATCCATAGGCTGCCTGGACCCGGGGGTCCTCTTTTTTCAGATCTGCAAAAATAAAGCTTAAAAGGCCTGCATAGGTCATGCTTCCATAGGAGCGCAATGCCTTTTTACCGTCTTCAAGGACCTCTTCCCCTGCCTTGCTGTTTCCAGGATAGTAAACAAATCCCCCACGATTTTTTTCATCGGCACTGGACCAGGCCTGGTCATTGTAATTGGGAAGATTCTGGCATCTTTGAATGAATTTTAAGGCTGCATCCCAATCCAATGTCTCCTTTTGAAGTCCTTTCAGATCCGAGTATACGGCCAGTTGATCGTCGGATTCCAAAAATTCGCTGGCCTTCAAGGCTTCCAGGGCGATATAGGTATTTGACATGTCTGAATGATCTTTGGTTCCATATCCGATTCCCCCGTCATAGGGCTGGTCTGCCACGCCTTTTTCACCCTGGTCAAGCTGCAGGGAGGCCACATACCGTCTGGCCTTTAATATATAAGGATGATATTGGGAATCTTTGGCTGCCAAAAGGGCCATCATGCAGATGGAGGTATTATAATTGGGCATCCCTTCCTTGTAAATCGCCCCGTTTTCATGGGCATTGCTGATAATAAAATCAAGGGCTTTTTGAATAAACCCAGGTTTTTCCCTGGAAGCGATATTCCCTGGTGAGGTTAAAAATGCATAGGCCACAAGTCCTGTCAGTGCCGGAAACCCGGGATTGGACCATGACCCGTCGGGATTTTGCGTTTTTTCAAGATAGGCATACCCCATTTTATAGGTCCTGTTCAGTTCATTTTTCAAGGAAACCAAATCATGATCTGATTTCAATACTGTTTCTGTAGCAAATCCTGGAATACAAGGTACAAAAAGGAAGAAAATAAACAATAAAACAACACTTGGAAATAGGTTTACAAGAAATCGTGGACAGACGTTCATAAAACACCTCCTGAAAAAGATTTACTCTGGTCTTCAACTATTTTAAATCGTAAGTGAAGTTATGCTATACTAAATGAACCATGATTAACAGCAATTTATATGCCAGTTATGTTGTGTCACTTGGTCTTAATAAAAGATAACATAGATGCAGAAACACCGGAATCATTAACTTAAATTTCATTTCCTAGCTTATCCTAGGCTATTCATTTTTTTAAATTATTTGCCAGTTTAAAAAATGTGGAATAATTTACATATTGTTAAATTAGTTTTTGGGCTACCTTAAATTATTAGGAAATTGACTATTATCCATAGTTTAATTGCGTATATTTGAATTTTTCTGTTATTTTTCATTATATTTTATAACTTTTATGGGACGACCAAAACCCCACTTATATAGCAGCGAAAATATTTTTACATGAATTGTGAATTATTTTTCATAATTCATGTCAAATAACACACAATTCTTACCCTCTGCCACAATTCTAAAAACATTTTAATTTTCTTAAGGAATAAACAACAGATCAAATCAATTGTAAATAATGGCTTTCAACACTCACACCTAAACTGGTTTGCCTCTGTCACATTTTATACATATTGTTGGCATATTTTATGCACCTATTTGATTTATAAAACAAACACATGCTGATTTAGACAACTCGACCTCTTCTAGTACATACTGACACATTTTGAATTCTGAAACTGACTTCCAGCACCTTGATGGTAAAGAGTAAACTATTTTAACACCAATTTAACAAGTGTTTATTAAAAAAAACTATTTATTAAGGAGGTATTTTTACCAATGCGAAAATTTATTTTAACTGTTTTTACATTTTTAATGGTCTTGTGCCTGTCCCAGACCGCCTCGGCAAGCACCTTGTATGACTGGGGATTTAATATTGACGGCGCATTCACTACAAGTGCTAATTCAGATCCATGGCCAGTAGCAATATCAGGAATCCTGGATGGCTCAGGGCTTGGTACGCTAACCTGGAGCACCAGTGTTGATGGGTCTCATGATTTTGTTGGCTGGTTTGATCATGAGTGGTTTGACATCAACAATCCATTCAGCGATGAAACAGGCACTGCCACAGGAGCAGCCGCTGCCGGACAAAATTGGGAAATTGATGATTCATGGGTTGCTAGTGGGATATGGGATCATATACAGATCGCCTCGACAAGTCTTGATCAAAGTACTATCACTGATGGGGATGTTTCCTGGGCAATGGGTTGGAATTTTAATTTAGCTGCTGACAAGATTGCGACCATCACATTACTTTTAACAGCTGATCTTGGTGATATTAATACTTCAGCACTATACCTTACCCATACCGATGGGACGACAGATGAATCCATTTATTTTCAGAGCAACCTGGTACTTACAGATGATGGACCAGGCCAACCACCGCCAATTCCCGAACCTGCCACTATGGCGCTTTTCGGGCTTGGGCTTTTAGGCCTTGCAGGTGTTTCAAGAAAAAAATAGAGACTTGAAGCTCAAAAGGAGATTTAAAATGCCGGTATCCTTTTCGGGGGAACAGGACACTGGTGATCATTGTTTACCATAAATGTTTACCATAAAGAAAAAGGGGACTCACATGAAATCGTTTTTTAAAAAAATAAATCTGACAGCATTGGTACTTTTGATGACAATGCTGTTTTCAGCATCTGCCTCCCTGGCTGCTGTCGACAAGGTCAGGTGTATTTTATGGCAGGGAGATACGGCAAAACAACACACGGCTATTTCACTTACGTCAATTAGACTGAAGGGTGTCATTACAACAACCGACACAACTACAATCTGGTATAAGTGGGTTTATGGTGATGGTACCGAATCTGGTGTAACATCACTTTCAGGCGCCACAAAGTATAATGTTGAAGCAAATTATACATACAATGAGGATATCGGTACCCCCATTACTGCCAGGCTTGTCGTGAGTGATGTAGATATTACACTGGCCACTAATGTTCAAGACACCTATCTGTTGAAAATTGAAGATAATACTCTTGATGCCAGGGTCAATATTGCCATTGATAATGGGCTTTGGTATCTTTATAAATCAGGCTCAACATCTTCATCTTTTCATACAATGGATGGATCCTCTTATCTGTATTGGGGCTATAGCTCTTACTACGCCGCTCCGACAGCCTCTGCTGTCCAAGCCTTTGGAATCAATGAACACAAAGTGAATGGTGATTTTAATGAAGATCCCTATGCCGAAGCAGTGAGTTTGGGGATGAACTGGCTGATTCAGGGATACTCTTATAGTACAAGTTACCCAATGTTACGAGCTGTGGGTATTTCTGTTCAGACGGCTGGTCACCCGGAATCAGGGCAGGCATCACCAAACTCCCTGGGAATTGAGGTTAGAGATTATGGCTATCGGCCCATATACGAGGGCGGTCAGGTCATGGACGCGATTATTGCCTCAGGGGTACTCCCTGGAGATTCAACCGGGAGAGATTTTCAAAAAACAGATGGGGACGTAACAACAAACTGGACCTATGGCGAAGTTCTTCAGGACATGTGTGACATGTACAGCTATGGACAATATGATGATTCAAGATATGGCGGCTGGCGGTACAGCTGGAACCAGTTTCCGGATAACTCTGCCTGCCAGTGGGCTGCCATTGGTATGATCCCGGCCCAAAAAGCCCCATGGAATTGCATTGTGCCTGACTGGGTAAAAACGTATAATGATGGATGGCTTAATTATAGCCACTCCTCGTGGTATTCCGGCGGCGTAAATTGGGGTGGGTTTGGTTATACAAGCGCTGGTTGGGGAGATGCATTAACCCCATCTGGAATGGTCCAGCTTCCGTTTGCAGGAAATGACACCTCAGACCCAAGATGGGTCAGAACAGAGCGCTGGTTTGCTGACAACTGGAAAGATGTCAATAGAGACTGGCTTGACCGACATAACCTTTACGGATATTATGCCTTTGCTAAAGCCATGAGGGTTGCACTTCCCAGCCCTGTGGAAAAGTTTTCGTCCAATGATTTTAACTGGTACAGAGGCAGCGCCACTACCATGGGATTAGCTGAAAAACTTGTTACATTGCAAAACACGACTAGTGGTTATTGGAATCAAAGTTACGGTGGTTATCTTAGCACAGCCTGGGCGATCGTCATTCTGAGACCTGCACTTTTCAAGGCATCTCCCATTGCCTGTTTTGATGCAAATCCCACTCCGACATATCCAAATGAAGCTATTACCTTTGATCCGGCTTGTTCCAATCATTCCCAGACCGGAAAGGATATCACCAACCTTGTCTTGTTTGAATGGGATTGGGACAATGATGGAACCTATGACGAATCCACAACAGATCCTGTGGCAGTTACCCATCAGTTTGGGTGTGCTTCTCTACCATGTGTTTATCCTGTAACCCTTAGAGTTACCGATGATGATCCGGATGAAGCTTTGTCAGCTACCTATTCCTTTAATATTGAGATATCCAATCCGCCGCATCCTCCTGTAGCAAATGCCGGCGGGCCATACATGGTTTCTTTGTGCGAAGGGGATACACTAACTCTGGATGGGTCTGCTTCTTTTGATCCAAATGAAGGAGAGCATGAGGCAGGCTGTACAACTTGTCCTGATGATACAATCACAGCATGGAACTGGGACTGGACAGATCCTCTGACAGGCTATGATGATGCCTCAGGAGAAACGGTCACCTTAGACAGTGCTGACATTGCTTTAGCATTTGGTGGAGGCGGGGTCTTTAATGTGGCTCTGAGAGTGACGGACAACACACTCTTGGCCTATCCCAACAGCGATGATCCGAATCTGGCGCACTCAGGATTTCATGAGACGAAAATATATGCGTCTTGTGGAAGCTGTGAACTCACAGCACGGGCCAGAACAAGGGATATTCAGCTGACATGGACACCTGCTCCCGGTGTTGTTAGCTATGATATTTACAGGAGTACTGAAGGAGTAAATGCAGGGTTTGTTAAAATAGCGACAGGTTATGAAACCGACTATGCAGTTTTCCTTGATACCAATGTTGTTGCCGGCACAACTTATTACTACAGGGTGGTATGGGATAATACCTGTGGAACCAAGGCTGTTAGCGCAACTCCAGTTGTAAGAGTAAGAAGATAACGAATAATTGTTCATTCAATATAGACCGGTAGCTGTGCACTTCTACCGGTCTATATTCATCTGGATCAGATAATTTAGGGGGTTTAATGGAACATCGAATTCAGAAAAAAAATATAATTTTTATTTTTTTATTTAGTTGGTCTGTACTTCTTTCTTCCAATTATACTTATGGGTTGGAGATCACCCTTCATGAACACTTGATTGATATCAAGGCCCAAGACGATTCTCTTTTTGTCATTTTGAAAGGCATCTCTGAAAAAACCGGGATTACAATTCAATCCATTGATGATTTGTCTGAAAAAATTACCTTGGATTTTAAAAATATGGACCTTGAAAAAGGAATAGTAAAATTATTAACCAATAGAAATTACAGCATGTTTTATACAAAGGAAGATAACAATAGTTATAAACCGACTAAAATAATTATTTTAGAACAAATGAATACTCACTCTACTAATAATTCTTCTGAACCTGACACTACAATACTACTGGGTAAAAACATTGTCCGATCTGAAACAAATGAGACACTCGTAAAAGTCAGAAAAAAATGGTTTGAAGACCAGACGAATAACAAGCAAAAAATAACAACAGATATTTCAGCTGTTAATGCAGTTGATGAACCTGAGGGTAGAGGCGCTTTAATCACATTTTTATCAAAGAATTCCTTGTTTGAACAAATAGGGCTTGAGAAAGGCGATATTATTCTTAATATTGACAGTGTTGAAGTCAATAGTGAGAAAGAGTTTATCAATGCATTATTAAATCGACAAAATGCCAGCCAGACTATCAGAATTGAGAGGTTTAATCCAAATAAAGAAATTACCTATCCTATATATATTGAACTGAATCCGTGATTCAAACTTGCTTTATTTTTCAGATCAAATTTTTTTAACCCGCATGACATCTATTGTTAAAAAACTCCTTTTTTTATTTTTCATTATCAGTTTGTTTTTTTTATTCTTTTTTCTATTTTTCGGGAACTGGTTTGAATTTATCTTCAGTCAAGAAAAAATGACTCTTCTATTTGCAGAATTTAAAGCATTGGCCTGGATTGTCGGGATACTTTTATTGGTATCCGATATCCTGCTGCCGGTTCCGGCAACAGGTATCATGGCGGCACTGGGGTCTGTCTATGGGGTATGCACAGGTGCAATTATCAGCATGGTGGGGTCGGTCGGTGCCGGCTTGATCGGATACAGTATAGCAAGGGCCCTCGGTAGAAAAGGAAGCAGATGGATCGCTTCTGAGGAAGAGATTATAAAATTTAAATCTTTTTTTGACCAATGGGGCTCATATGCCATTATCATCAGCCGAATTCTGCCGATTCTTCCTGAGGTGGTCGCAATCCTGGCAGGGCTTTCAAGAATGAAATTTTCACGGTTTGTTTCTGCTCTTATTGCAGGAACCCTTCCTGTATCATTTCTTTTTTCCTGGATGGGGGCATATTCAGGTTTCACCCCTGGAATAGGACTTCTGATCGCAATAATATTCCCTGTACTGATTTGGCCCTTTTTTATCAAAATGGTTAAAATTTAACAATTTGTGATAAAAAATAGACACGTTGTAACCTTTTTTCCATAATATTAAAGTTTTTGAGCATCTCCAATTTTTAGTTTAAAAATATTTAATCTTAATATAATTAATAATTACAGAATGTTAAAATAATTACTACTATTTTACAAATATAACTAACTATTTGGTATTATAATTGCTTTAAAACTATTTATTCATGTGATTCCCCTTACATGACAACAAAATGACTCCCCCGGTCATTTAATTTAAATGAGTCCATGCCACTATTTGATAGTGGCAGACCACTCATTCCTTTTCCCTTTACTTTATTCTATGGAGTATTTTATGGATTCAAAATGCGGTGTAATGTTTGTGGGACTTTGCGGTCATTTGTCTACGACTGCCATGACAGGCGCCATGGCCCTTGCAAAAGAATTATGTCCAGCCACAGGCATGGTTTCAGAAATGAAAAACTTCAGGGATATTACCTTTACCAACCTTTCTGATTTTGTTTTTGGTGGCTGGGACATCAGACCCTGTTTTGATTCAAGAAAGGCATTAAAAGATATTGGTTTTGATAATATTGATGATTTAATTGAAATTGCAAAAGAGCTTGAACGTATCCAGTCCCGAACCTTTCCTGGCATTATTCTCAATGCCGGAGAAGCAATTTGCGATATTTCTGATCAACGCCATATTTTTAATACAGACACTTTATCCACAGCCATTGATAAAATCAGGGAAGATATTGAAAGTTTTAAGCTGGAAAATGGCCTTGGAAAAATTGTTGTCATTAATCTTGCTTCAACAGAACCCCCTGTTGCTGATCCTGATAGTCTTTCCAGTATGACCTCCATTAACACCCTCATCGCTGAAAACCGCATTGACAGCATCAGACCAAGTTTTGTCTATGCCTATGCAGCGATCACATCCGGGTGTGCCTATATTAATTTTACACCGTCTGAAGGTGGTTTTTCCCAGGGACTTGTGGACCTGGCCCAGGAACATTGTGTTCCAATCATGGGAAGTGATGGGAAAACCGGTGAAACCCTCGTGAAATCGGCCCTTGCTCCCATGTTTGCCATGAGAAACCTTGAGGTCTTAAGTTGGGAAGGATACAATATCCTTGGCAATATGGACGGAAAAGTCCTGCAGAATGCTGAAAACGGCTCAACTAAAATCAAAAGCAAAGACAGGCTTTTGCCCCACATACTCGGGTATCGTCCCCATTCCAGGGTATCAATTGATTATGTTCCCTCCCTTGGAGACAGGAAGACTGCATGGGATTTTATCCATTTCCAGGGGTTTCTCAATACAAAGATGAGCCTTCAGTTCACCTGGCAGGGATGTGATTCTGCTCTGGCTTCCCCCCTTGTCCTTGATCTTGCAAGATTCGGCATTCTTGCCATGGAAAGAGGAGAGTTCGGTATCATGACCCACATGGCATCATTTTTCAAGTCCCCATGGGGGGTTGATGAGCATGCTCTGGAAAAACAGTTCAGGCTGCTGGAAGAATACTGCATAAAAATTACAGACCAAATTCCTTGATTTTGTTTCTCAAGGTCGTCCGGTTCATGCCAAGCAGCTCCGAGGCCTTTAACTGATTGTTATTGCAGACTTCAAGCGCGTTGCTTATCAGGGTTTTTTCAACTATGGACAGAACCTGGGAATAAAGGTGGCCCTTTTTCGGGAACATGTCTTTCCTTTTTTCAAACCAGTATGTTACCTGGTCTGAAATTGAAGAATTAGGGGTCAGATTTTTTTCTTCATGGTTTTCACTACCGGCAAATTCTATGTTATGGGCTCCGATGGTATCAACTCTGGAAAGAATAGCGCCTCTTTTGATTACATTTTCAAGTTCCCTGGCATTACCTGGCCAGTCATAGTCCATCAACATCCCAAGAGCATCTTTTCCAATCCCCTTTATCTGAAGGTTTATTTCCTTGTTTGCCTTTCGGATAAAATGGGAGACAAGCTCAGGGATATCGGCTTTTCGCTCTCTCAAAGGGGGGATCTTCAAAGTAATAAGCTGGAGACGATAATACAAGTCACTTCTGAACCTGTTGGCTTTCATTTCTTCCAGAAGATTTTTATTGGTTGCAGTAATTACCCTTGCAGAATCAACTGGAATAGTTTCGAGCCCTCCGACCCGGACAATGGTTTTTTCCTGAAGGACCCTTAACAGTTTGACCTGCAGGGAAAACCTCAAATCACCGATCTCATCAAGAAAAATCGTACCGTTTTTTGCATACTCAAACTTTCCGATTTTTTTTGCATCTGCCCCTGTAAAAGATCCTTTTTCATGGCCGAAAAGTTCGGATTCAAGTAGATTTTCAGGCATGGCCCCGCAGTTGATAGCTACAAAGGGCTTGTCTTTCCGGCTGCTCCGATTGTGGATTGCCCGGGCCACCAGTTCTTTTCCCACGCCGCTTTCTCCCTCAATCAGCACAGGAACATCATTGGTAGTCAAAAGACCGATCATTTTATAAATATCTGAAATGGCATCCGTCTTTCCAATGATGATATTTTCATCTATTTCTGAAGCTTGAGCTGGGTCATTTATCATTGAAATGGATTCAGCATTCCTAGGTCCTAGGATTCTATCAATGATATCTTCAATCTGATTTAAATCCACAGGCTTGGCAAGATATTCATAGGCGCCTTTTTTTACGGCATCTATGGCGGTATCCATTGTTCCAAAGGCTGTCATGATAACAACAGCAACCTCCTTGTCTTGGGAACGAATCTTCTCCAGGAGAGATATGCCACTCTCTCCTGGAAGTCTGTTATCAAGAAAAATAATACCCGGCCTAACCTGCCTGATAATTTCCAGAGCATCAACTGCATTTGATGCCGAATAGGATGTGTACCCCAGGTGTCGTATGCACTGGCTGAATGCAAAACATATTGATTCTTCGTCATCCACCACAAGAATATTTGTCATATAGCTTCCTTTAATCATCCATTATTGCAGGGAATTAGAAGAACTGCTGTTGTTCCCGTCTTAGCAGGCATGATTTTAATTTCTCCCTTATGGGCACGGGCTATTTCTTTACTCACATGCAGCCCAATACCGATTCCCTCTTTTTTAGTTGTAAAAAACGGGGTAAAAATATGATCCATATCCGTTTGAGTTATCCCTGATCCATAGTCCTTGATACTATACTCTATAAATCCTTCTTTAACTCTCATTTTCAGGAAAACATCAAGGTTTCCTCCCTGGGGCATGCTTTGGGCACCATTCATCATAAGGTTCCATAAAACCTGTTTTATTTTATCTTTATCCATCAGGATTTTTGGAATATCAGGTTCTATATGTAAAGTTAAACTGATGTTCAAATGGTCCAGTTTAGGGGCTATGACTGTGATCACATCTTCAAGCGGCAACCTGGGATTTTCCATGGAACATGAAAGCTGGACAGGCCAGGACAAGGTTCTCAGGTCAGATACCAGGGTGTCAACACGATTTATTTCCCTGATAAAGGTGGCGGTCATCTGGGAGCCTTCTTTGTCATGTTCAAACCGCTTTTGAATAATCTGGGCCAGCATTTTCATACTTGATAAGGGATTCTTTATCTCATGGGCCATTGCCGCAGTAATCTTATTGGCAGAAATCAGACGGGTGGAATCAATAAGCTTTTTTTCATATTCCATCAGTTTGTCAGACATCTGGTTGATGGATAAGGCAAGTGTTTTAAGTTCCGTGATATCAGAAAGAATGGCTTTACAGCTAAAATCTCCAGATGCTATTTTATCGGTGACTAGTAAAATATCCCTGATGGAAGCACTGATTTTTTTTAAGACAAAACCAGCTGCAATAAAAGCAATCAACAGGGCAAGACTGCCGGAAAGAATCGTTCTTAAGACTGTCTGTGATTTAGCAGTCTGAAGATCATCCAAGGGTGTCAGTATGGCAATCAGAATGCTCTCCTTGGTATTTGAAAAAAAAAGTTTTCTTGTGACAAGGAGAAAAGATCTGTTTGCCTTGTGGACCTTCATAACGATTTGTTCCTGGCTGTCGTTTGCATGTCTCGTTCTTACGTCTGATGGATTTACATAAAAAAGGAAGTCATCTGCCCCGGCATCATCAAATGAAGCCGTAACAATTTTGCCGGAATAGTCAAAGACGGCAATCCTGCCCTCGATGACTTGCCCAAGGCGTTTAAGATAAACAGGGTTCAGCACAAACCTTGATTCATAAAGAATTTTTGAGATCCGGACAGCCTCCCGATCAAGCCGTTCGTCCAGAAGCTTTGATGTATAATAATTATTGAGTATAATGAAAAGAAAAGAAAAGATCAGGATAAAAACAACGGCCGGGAGCATGATTCTGAACCGCAAACCACTAAACATTAATACCCTTTTCCTCAGTTTCATTTCCCCCAGGCTTCCTGCCTTGTAATTAAGGGTTTGTGCTTGAATTTTGGATTCTGTCCCAGAAAAAAGCAGGGGTTATTATAAAAAAGTGTTTCAACGTCCTTTTCTTTGTGACCGCGGAGTTTCATTTCAAAGACAGCGTCATGAAGGGTTTTTGGATCTGAAGGCCCCCAGTCGCCTGACGCATCGGCCATGATCTTTTCAATACCGAAAATTTCAATTGCATCGACAACCCGTGAAGGCGAATTTTTGGTCATGGGATAAATGGTCATGGATGCCCAGAAACCAGACTCAATTACCATTTGGATGGTGTGTTCCTCGCAATGGTCAAAAGCAACTTTTTCAGGATCAATCCCTTTATGGCCATTTAGATAATCCACCATCATTTTTGTACCTTTAAACTTATCATCAAGATGGGGGGTATGTATCCAAATGAGTTGATCATGTTTAACAGCCAGTTCTACCTGTTCCTCAAAAATAATCATTTCATTTTTTGTATTTTTGTTAAGACCAATCTCGCCGATTCCAAGAACGGTGGGCTTGCCCAGGAATTCGGGGATAAATGAAATCACTTCCCTTGAAAGCTCAATATTCTCAGCTTCCTTTGGATTCATGCAGATATAGCAGTAATGATCAATATTGTATTGGGCAGCCCGGGTAGGTTCAAATTCTGAAATATGGGTAAAATAATCATGAAATGCTTTTGCAGAGGTCCTGTCATACCCTGACCAAAAAGCCGGTTCACAACATGCCACAGTATGCATCCTTGCCATGCGTTCATAATCCTGGGTTGTTCTTGCAATCATGTGTATGTGTGGTTCTATTATCTTCATTTATTCACCTTTTTGCATTTAATAGATTATACCTATAAAGGTTTTATGGGCTTGGCCTTGTCATCCTCAATAGACATGGGAGGTGTTCCAAAGATGATAAACTCTAAAGGGTCTTTGGAATCAGACATCAGAGAATGAACGGTTTTAGCTGGTATCACTGCAACCGTTCCCGGACGCACTGGATATGTTTTTTTATCAAGGGTCATGGTTCCGATTCCAGAAAGAAAATAATAGGTTTCATCATATCCCTGGTGAAAGTGTTCACTGCCCTGAATAACACTTATAACATGAACGTTGGATAACCCTTCCCCTCCTGTTACGATACGTCGGGCATTCCCGTAAGGACATGGGGTGATCTCTGTTTTGTCAAGATAACGGACAATGGGATCTATTTTCAACATACATCTCCTTTAAACCATGTATTGCTCTTAAGATACAGACAGCATTTTTAAAAATTGTTCTGCACGGTTTGATTTCGCTTGTGTCAGCATTTCACAGATTTTAAAAAGATTTTTAATTCTTGGGTCTTCCATTGCCTTCTCCCCGTCCGAGGCCCTCTCAATCCTGTCAAGTATTGCTGCTGTTTCAAGCAGATGTGATCTGGCTTCAAGATAATACATGTTTAACATCTCTCCTGCTGCCTTGTTTGGTTTTAAACCAGCTTTTTCAGTTATTCCCATAAAACCTCTCCCTAGTTTTTTTATTGATTGGAATTTTTACATTTAACTCTTTTTTGAACTGCCGGATCTGCATTGACAAATATCTTAACCACAACCGGGGTGCCAACAGGAGGCAAAACCTTTTTATTGGCATAAAAAAGGGTATCGTCGGCACCTGTAATACTCCTGTGATCGATAATGGCAAAAGGGTCATGATATATTGCCGCCAGTGAACCTTCGGCCTGAGCCATATACTGTCCGTCCAGAATTTTTGAACCCGCAAAAACCCAGTCAGCCTTCTCCATTATTTTTTTATCTTTAATATTTGTTACCAGATGTTCAGGAGGGTATTCCATGGTTTTTTCATTCTCTTTCCAGGAGATGCTTAGAGTTACAGGATCTCCACAGGGTGGCTGGGGTGCACCCTGAAATTCAATCGGCATATCCCCTGGAACCAGACCAAGCAACAGCAAAGCCACCTGAAGATAATAGGGCTCTGCTTGAAGGGTCAACACACTCTCATGAATTTTTCCTTTGGGGGTACAGGCAAGGTATTCCACCAGGCCTTCAGCCATATTGATCTCCCCCTTTATACTTATGAAACGATCCTCCCTGTTTATTGTAATATCCCCAATCTGCAGAATAGTATCGGAAACTTTTATTATGTCCGGTATAGGAAATTGTCCCACTGATTTTGGAATGGTTTTCAAGGCAGGGTTTTCCTCCTTGTTTTCCTCCTGATTTTGATCAGATAGACTGTCTTGTGAATAAACCATATCAGAAAAAATTAACTGAAGTAATATCAGGCACGAAAAGAACACCACTTTTAGCACACGAAATCTTGAATTCATCAAGCTGTCCTGTTGAGCGGTTAGAGGTATTGGGTTAGCGATTTTAAAATTACATTGAATAGTGGTTTTATGTCAATAATATTATTTAATTCTGTACAGTGGTAATGGCATCTGGATAAAGGGTCAGGGATTCAAGTCCTTTGTCTGTAACCAGAAAAGTATTTTCAATTCCCACCACCCCTTTGCCCGGAATAACCACTTTGGGCTCCAGGGCAATGAGCATGCCCGATTCCAGGGCCAGGGTCTGGCCCTGGGCAATAAAGGGAAATTCATCCAGTTCAATCCCAAGGCCATGTCCGGTAAAGCGTATTTTCGGCTCTGAGGCCCCCATGAAAAATTCTTTGTAACCTTTTGCTTGGGCCATGTTAATCATGGTTTCATAGATATCCCCTGTAACCACGCCTGGCATGGCTGTTTTGATAACCATTTCCTGGATCTCCAGCATGGCTTCATGGGCTTTGTACAATTCTTCTGACACCTCTCCCAGGGAAAAAATTCTTGTGTGGTCACTTAAATATCCGTTAAGGG
>JAQICW010000021.1 GCA_027858355.1 Desulfobacula sp. | reverse complement strand
ATAAAATAGAAGGCCGCCGGCAAGGGCGATCAGGATTGTCCAGAAAATAAAGTAACTGTATTTATAATGCAATTCGGGTAGATACTCAAAATTTGTGCCATAGATACCTGCAATAAAGGTTAAAGGAATAAATATGGCTGCAAAGATGGTTAAAATTTTCATGATATCATTCATCTTGTTTGCCATCACAGAGTTATGGATATTCAGCTGGTCCGTTAAAAGGTCTCTATATGTTTCAATGGCTTCTGTCGCCTGGTTGATAAGATCCTGGAGGTCTTTTAAAAATGGCATCGTATTTTCATGGAACAGGTCGCTGTCAAGCCGGGAAAGTTGAAGGATGGTCTCTTTTGCCGGACGGATGGATTTTCTCAGGTAATTGATTTCTCGCTTGAACAGATTGATTCTTTCCATAACACCAGGGTCTTCTCCCAGGAGGATTTCTTCTTCAAGATCTTCAATTTTTTCTCCCACCAATTCGATAATCTAAATATAATTATCCACAACAGTGTCGATAAGGGCATAGGCAAGGTAATCCGTCCCCGATCCCCGGATGCGTGATTTTTGTTTTCTGATTCTCTCCCTGACCGGATCAAAAACATCCCCGGGTTGTTCTTGAAATGTTAATAAAAAATTTTCCCCAAGGATAATGCTCAATTGTTCGTTTCGGATCATTTCGGTTTCCTTGTCAAACCGGATCATCTTTAAAACAATAAAAAGATAGGTATCAAAATCCTCGACTTTTGGTCTCTGGCCCGTGTTCAGGATATCTTCCAATACCAGCGGGTGCAAGTCGAACACCCGACCGACTTCACCGATAAATTCAATATTATGCAGGCCATTGATATTAATCCAGGTAACTGTTTCAGTTTTTTTAAAATGAGAGCCGTCTTTGATATCCAGCAATTCCTGATCGGTCAGGGTCGATAAATCATAGTCAATCGCCCTTATCTTGACAGAATCTACTTTTTGATCCCCGATAAAAACGAGGGCTCCGGGGCTCTGTCCTTTGCTTTTTTCACGGTTCTTAAAAAATCGGGCCATAAGGTTCTCCTTAGTTTGCCAATGGTTGTTTTTGAAATACTAAGTGGTGTCATCATTCGTCAGGAATCATTTTTTTTGACGATACCACCTGTTTTATTATAAATCAACCGTCGGGCAAAGTCTGGATATTTGCCATAGGGATTAAGTATTTAAACAATTTGCAGCAACCCGTTCCGATCCAGATTGTCTTATCCTCGCTAAAGCCTGACCAATTGGCGGAATAGATAATAGAATGAGCACCCGCAGTGGAAGGCTGATCGCCTTACGGGAGCATTATGGATCATGGCTTACAAGCTCTTGATTACTACAGCGGTTAAACCGCCATGGTGTTTGAGCGAAGAATGAGCGAGTTCATGGCGGTCAGCGAAAGTAATCTTACGTGTGACCTTCAGGTTAGAGCTTGTAGCAATGTCCATCCAGCGGACGTAAGGCGATCAGCCTGGAACGGGCTATGTAAAATTTCTTATGGCAAATATCCAGGGCAAAGTCTTCTTCTATTGACAAACAGCAAGTTTTTATCTAATTATCTCAAATGGTACGGATCAGAAGCCCTGCCTGCGGTTGTCATGTTAGAAGCCATGATCACCTTTTTTTTTGCAGGATTTGTCAACCTTTGCCGGATTTACAGCCGGCAACTAAGGGTTTATCATCAGATCGTCTCAAAGCACAACCGGATTTCCCATTGAACCCCGGACCAGATATCCGGTCAGATACTGACTGCTGAATTGTCACAGTTTCCATAAGAAGATTGGATATACCGGTCCGCCCCGGGATCGTTTCCCCAGTGCATACGATCAAAAAAATACCTGAATTGATATTCTCTGCCTGTTTCAAGGTCAAGGACGGCAATAAAATCTCCATTTTTTAAAGACTTCATAGGCGTTTTCGTTTCACTCCAGTTGTTGAATTCACCAACAAGAAAAATACGTTTTGCATCCCGTGCATCTTTTCTGGAAAGCCTGAAGTGTACTTTACAGACGGATTTATTTTTTAAGTACTGCTTTTTAATACTCATTTTTTCTCCTTCCGGATTTCTGAAATTATTGAAAAAAAGCATATCCGTTCAACTGGTTTTTTATACATCTTTATACTCGATTTTAATATTACTCGTTCAAAGCGTCTTCCATACATTTGGAATAAAATTTTTCAATGTACTGCTTGACCATCCTGCGGGCAGAAAATTGCCCCCCCGTGCTTTTCATGGTTTCCTTCATCAGCTTCACCCATTCGTGGGGGATGCCGTTGTCAGACATGCGGTAATACAGCGGTATGATTTTCTGCTCAAGAGTCTGGTGTATTTTATCAGCATCTTTTAACTTGAATCATATTTGTCATACCAGCTACCCAGACAGGTTGGCCCGCGGTAATGATCGCCAAATCCCCCACTGACATATCTCCTGCATCAACAGATAGTTTGGCTACAGTTTCGATGATATTATCCGTATCCTTAAGATCCTGAATCAAACAAGGATAAATTCCCCGGTAAAGTGAGAGTTGTCTCATGGTTGTCTGATCGGGTGTAAATGCTATAATCGGTTGTTTGGGCCTGAACCGGGATATATGGATAGCTGTCCGGCCGGTTTTTGTCGGCGCTAAGATTGCAGCAGCATCAAGGTAATCTGCCAATACGCAGACGGCATAAGACACAGCATCCGATACTTCTTTTTCAGGCTTCATTTTAAGATATCGATCATGAGGGTAGGTTTTTTCTGCCTCGGCTATAATGCGAATCATATACCGAATAGCTTGAATGGGATAATTCCCGGTAGCTGTTTCTTCCGAAAGCATGACAGCATCCGTTCCGTCCAGAACGGCATTTGCGACATCCGATGCCTCGGCTCTGGTGGGTCGAGGTGAATCCACCATGGATCGCAGCATCTGGGTGGCGGTAATAACCGGTTTTCCTGAATCATTCGCTTTTTGAATCAATCGTTTCTGTATCCCGGGAACTTCTTCTAACGGTATTTCCACACCCAGGTCCCCCCGGGCCACCATAATTGCGTCGGCAACACCCAGGATTTCATCATAATGATCGAGGGCCTCATGCTTTTCAATTTTGGCGATGACTGGTGTATTCTTGTTTTTCTGGCAAATGATGTCTTTTATATTTTGTATATCTGCCGCCGTTATGACAAATGACAGTGCTATATAATCCACGTAATGATCCAGGCCAAAAATCAAATCTTCGCGATCTTTGTCTGTGAGTGAAGGCATGCGAATGGTTCCGGATGGCAGATTAATCCCTTTGTGAGACGTCAGCACTCCGCCTGCAATGACCTCACAATGAATTTCAGAACCTTTTACCGAACGAACACTAAGTTCCAAAAAACCATCGGCAAGTAATATTCGATCATTGACCTTCACTTCTTCGCCTAAAAGCGGATAGGTAACAGATATTCGCTGCTTTGAGCCTTCAACAGTCTGAGTGGTAAGAATAATATATTGCCCCGGTTCTATCCGAACTCCAGGATCAGGAATATGCCCTATCCGAATTTTGGGTCCTCCGAGGTCCTGTAATATGGCAACGGGTTTGCCAAGTTCCCTGGCAATTTCTCGGATAGTTTGAATTTTTTTTCCATGGTCCAAGTGTGTTCCATGAGAAAAATTCAAACGGGCTACACTCATGCCATTTGAAATTAATTCCCGAATGATCTCAGGTGTTTCACTGGCCGGTCCGATGGTACAAACAATTTTTGTTTTTGGTAGGGTGATACTCAAAATTTATCTCCTGTTGTTTCAAACTTTTGCAGGGACTGACATCCAAAATTTTATAGATTGAACGACTCTCTTCATTAAAAATCCTTATAAAATAAAATCAGTGGCCAGAAATTTGCTTTTATGGTCCCGAACGATGGTGGTGATGATCTTTTTGTTCAAGTCTGTCTGCTTAGCCGCGACAAGTGTTCGGATGGAAAAAACCCTTAACGCATCCGATACGGAAAGGGTTCCTTCAGCCGAATCCTTCCGCCCGGTAAAGGGGAAGGTATCCGGCCCCCTCTGGCACTGGCTGTTGATGTTGACCCTGCAGACCTGGTTGACCAGTGGGTCAATCAAACTGGCGATCTGGTCTGGATCACTACCGAAAATGCTGACCTGCTGACCGTAACTCGAATGAATCATATAGTTAACAGGTTCACTGACGTTTTTGAACGAAAGGACAGGAATAACCGGCCCGAACTGCTCTTCATGATAGACCCTCATTTTATGGTTGACCGGATAAAGAATTGCCGGAAAAAAGAAACTGCCGCAAACTATTGTTTCGGACGTGTTGACGATTTTGGCACCTTGTTCAACCGCATCTGACACCAGTGCCTCAAGATAATCGGTTTTGTTTTTTTCTGCAACCGGTGTTATGACAACCCCTTCCTGCCACGGCATGCCAAAAGTTAAGGCATTCATAGCTTTGGCAAAGCGCTCAAGAAACACATCAACAATATCTGCCTGAACAAACAGGATCTTAAGAGCTGTGCACCGCTGCCCGTTAAAGGAAAGACAGCCTGAAACGCATTCCCTTACCGCCAGATCCAGATCAGCTCCATTAAGTACAATGGCCGGATT
>JAQICW010000749.1 GCA_027858355.1 Desulfobacula sp. | reverse complement strand
AGTTGGAATAAGGCCAAGGTCATCAAGCATGCTAGGTCTCAGATCAAGGGAGAGGTTTCGAACCTGATCTGACATATTATCCACGATTGAAACAGTGTCATCTAATAATTCCTGGCAAGAGTCGGAAATATCATTCCGGATATTACTAAGATTGAAGCCTATGGCTGTTAGAGCCTGCCCCATCGCATCATGCAGCTCAAGGGAAATCCTCTTGCATTCATCCTCTCTGGTATCTATCAGCCGCCGTGTAAGAAAACGAAGCCGGCCTTCAGCTCTTTGGACATGTTCTTCACTTCTTAACCGTTCAGTCATATCCCTTACTATGCCAAATACCATATCCTTGTTTTTGATTTTAAAACTCCCGGGCGTTATCTCCACAGGGAAAACAGTCCCGTCCTTTTTTTTATGATACCGAACAGGGATATTGATTTTTCCATCTGTAATGACTTTTTTGATGGAGGTTTCAGAATTTTCAGGTTCTGCTGTAATATTATTCTGGGTTAATTGTAAAAATTCTTCTTTTGTATAACCATATAGCTTTGATGCAGCTTTATTTATATCGATGAATATTCTTGTCTGGCTGTCAAAAATAATAACAGAATCAGTTACCGAGTTAAAAAGGTTTTTATATCTTTTTTCACTCTCTTCAAGAAATAGTTTATTCTTTTTCCCCTGATCAATCTTATTTTTTAATTTTTTACTTGAGACAGATAATTCGGCAGTGCGCTGTTCAACAAGCTCTGTCAGATGATTGCGGTAACTTGCCAGCTCATCTTCCGATGCCTTGCGCTCGGTGATATCGCTGACTGCCGCCTTGATCTGCCTTAAATCCTGCTCCCGGTTTTTTATGACGATGCTTTCTAATCGGACATAAAACGTATCCCCGCCCTTTTTCACAAGACGTAGTTCACAGGACTGGAATACTTCGGTTTTCAGAAGTTGTTGCCGGTGCTCATAGAAAATATTCTGATCCTCTTTCAGAACAAAACGGGAAAAAGGCTGCCCAGGCAGGACTGTCCTGGCAACCCCCAGCATGGCGGCAAGGGCGAGATTGGCCTCATCGATGATCCCCTTTTCAGTCACCGTAAAATAACCGATGGGTGCGAAATCATATAGATGAGAATACCTGTTTTTCGATACTTCAAGCTCTTCATGTATCCGGCGGAGCTCATCATTCTGCATTTTTAACTCTATCTGATGAACCTGAAGTTCGTGTAATTGGTTTGCCATTTGTTCAGGTGACATTTCGGCGAGCAATTCAATTTTGCCGCCGTCTATATCAAACTTTTTTTCAGCGCGCTGTCTGAGTTTGGAATCACTGGGTTTCTCTTTTTTTCTTTCCATCATTCCCTCACTTCTTCTTTGCTTTTGCTCAACCATGCAAAATCCCGTTCCGTTGATGCAATTTCAACAGGCTGACCTCTTTCATCCTTTAAAGCAGTTATGGTTACCCAGACGTCCAGAATCTTTCCCGTACTTGTCTTTCTCTGGGTTTTAAATGATATTACAGGAACTTTCTTCTTTAATTTTTCAAGGATGGATTTCAACTCGTCTTGTCTGGTAGCCGGGAGAAATTCATTAAAATTCATTTTTAATGCCTCGGATTCAGTCCAGCCGTACATTTGCTGCGCCCCTTTGTTCCAGGCCAGGACATTCCCTTTCATGTCCAGAATGGTAACCGCATCATTGGAGTCTGCAAGAACCGTTGCCAGCCTCCTTAATTTATCTGCCTGTTTGATCTTCTGCACATCAAAAAAGGTCATGACCACACCATCAATTATATTTGCGGTTGTCCGGTATGGAATAATCTTTAATGAATACCAGATATCATCTTGTGACAGGATGTCCAATCCCACAGTATTCAGATCTTTGAGGACATTCTCGGCCATACCGACAAGATCGACATCCTTAAAACAGGTTTTAAGGTCATTGAGTGGTCTGCCGATATCGGTCGGAATCAAATTGATGAGTCCAGCAGCAGCAGGAGTATAGCTTTTTATGCGCAGTTCCATATCAACAAATATTGTAGCGATTTCAGTAGCGGCCATCAAGTTGTTCATATCATCACTGGCCTTGGCATATTCATCTACCTTATTTCGAAGCTCTGAATTCACTGTGGAAAGTTCCTCATTAGTGGATTGCAGCTCTTCCTTGGAGGTCTCTAATTCTTCGTTGGTGCTCTGCATTTCCTCGTTGACCGATTGCAGCTCTTCATTGGTTGACTTGAGTTCCTCATTGGAAGTTTCCAGTTCCTCAATGGTTGCCTGGAGATATTCCCTGGTGGATTGCAGTTCCTGCTCAAGACTTTTCAGGGCGGAATTCTGTCGTTTGGGTTTAACAGTCCCGGCCTTTTTTCCCCGCACGGATTTATGAATGGTTACGGTCAGTTTGTTTTTGAGATCTTCGCGGGCCATGTCGATCACGTTAAAACTGGGTTTTCCAATGGGAGGTGTCAGAAACCTTTCCGTTTTACCAATAAAATGCAGAATTTCATATTGGCCATTGATAAGGACTCCGGCCGGGGCATATGCATCAAGAAGTGTTCTTTCAATCTCGGCTCGAATATCGACCTTGACGGGCAGGCCGTCTTTTTCAGCAGTGATAATATTTGTCTGCGCCATATCATAAATTTTATCAAGGTAATCCTTTTCTCTCCCCACAATCGAGGTTTTGCGCAAAAAGATCTTCCATTTGGAATTGAGCGGCCCGAAAAGATCCGCGTATCCCCCGATACTCTCGGATGTGCCCAGAAACAAAATTCCGTCCGGGTTTAATGTATAATGAAACAGGGGGATGATTTTTTTTTGCAGGACATTTTCCATATAAATCATTAAGTTCCGGCAACTCACCATGTCCAGCTTGGAAAACGGCGGATCTTTAATAACGTTTTGAGTTGAAAAAATGATCATTTCCCGGATCTGCTTTTTAACATGGAACCCGTCCGGTTTTTTTGTAAAAAATTGATTTAATCGCGCAGAAGATATATCGACGCCTATATTCGCAGGATATATTCCCTGGCGGGCAAAGGCTATGGCATCCGAATCAATATCCGTGGCAAAGATCTGGATGTTGAAATAATTTTTGACCTTGTCATTTAACTCAGAAAGGAGAATGGCAAGAGAATACGCTTCTTCACCCGTTGAGCAGGCCGTAACCCAGATACGGATTGTTGCATCAGGCCCTTTTTTTTTCAATAAATTCGGCAGCACTTCCTGCTCCAGTATTTTATAGGCTTCCGGATCTCTAAAAAAACTGGTTACCCCTATGACCAGGTCTTTAAAGAGTACATTTATTTCGGCAGGATTTTTCTGGAGGTATAGAACATAATCAGACAATGCTTTTATCTGGTGAACGGCCAGACGACGCTCAATTCGACGTGAAATGGTGGTTTGCTTGTAATGGGAAAAATCATGGCCCGTTGAGCTGCGGATCAGAGAAAAAATCTTCTGCATCTGGTTTTTACTCGAGGTGTCTGTGAGCTTGATCTGGCTTTGTAACTCAAGATATGGGTGCTGTACATACCGGATTAACGTGTCCGGCATCTTTTCAACGGGGAGGATAAAATCGATCAGTCCGGTATCAACAGCACTTTTGGGCATGCCATCGTATTTTGCCGTGTCCGGCTGCTGGACCATGGCCATGCCGCCTTCACCTTTAATCGCTTTAATCCCCAGCGTACCATCCGATGCGGTTCCAGACAGGATGATACCAATGGCTTTTTCACCCTGGTCTTCTGAGAGCGATCTGAAAAAAAAATCAACCGGCATATTAATGGCGCCGCTTTTGATCGGTTCCAGCAGATGAAGGCTGCGATTGAATACGGCCACGTTCTTGCCCGGGGGATTAAGGTAGACATGATTGGCCAAAAGCTTAGTACCATCCTCAATTTCCCGGACAACCATGTGGGTCTGTTTTTCCAGCAGCGATGCCATTATGCTTTTATGGCTCGGACTTAAATGCTGGATAATCACAAATGCAATATTGCTGTCAGGCGGCATAATGGAAAAAAAGCATTAAGGGTTTCTAATCCACCGGCTGAGGCACCGATACCGACGATGGGGAAGTTGACACTTTTTTTGAGCTGTTTTTCTTGTTCACCCGGTTCTAAAATTTTTTTATCATTTTTTTTATCATTTTTTTTATCATCGGGTGACCCATTTTTCTTTTTTGCTGTCATGGCAGTTGGCATTTATTGAAGTCAATTTTCCAGGCAAGTTTATTGATATCAAAGCTATAATAAAAAATATTCAAATGCAATACAAATTGTCGGTCAGTTTGAAATCGAATTACTCGCAATTATAGATGGTACCATTAGTGACGAGCAAAAAATGAAAAAGGGTAATCACTTATATTTGCGTCAAGCTAATCCCGGCTAGTGTTCCACTGAGTTTTATCCGGGCAGGTGAGCCACAAAAACAGTGTCCCCTATTTCCCTGTTGTATCATATTCAATATCATTGGAGGGAATAATAGTGATCGCTAAAAATTGCAAATATATCAAAAAAGTGGTAGTTAAAAATAACAAAAAAGGAGAAAGGGTTGCTAATGGAAAGACAAATATATGCGCAATTAATTGACTGGAAAGAAAAAAAAGACAGGAAACCACTTATTTTAAAGGGCGCTCGCCAAGTAGGCAAGACGTATATCTTAAAAGAATTC
>JAQICW010000720.1 GCA_027858355.1 Desulfobacula sp. | reverse complement strand
CCTGCTCAAAAGGGTTAATCCTAGAGACCAAGCACTTACCAAACGAATTCCGCCAATAATTGCAGATATCGCTCAGAAAAATGGGATAGAAGAAGTGATTAAAATGATTGAAAGATATCCTAATACGGCAGTTCGGGAACGTTGTAATAAAATTATTGGGGATAAAATATGACTTTTCAAACAACACCAACCGGATATGAAAAAACAATCCTTTCAGATCTTCAGGGGACATGGGGCATTTTTCGTGAGGCAGTGGCAGATACTGGCGGATTTAAGGGGGCAGGTGATGTGCTGTTTCACACAGACGAAGCAATGAGCTGGGAGGTTGTCAGGAATTTAAAACTTATGCCACCCCTTGTTTTGATAATTCGGAATCTTTGTGCTCAAGGCAAAGCTCCTGAAGAAATTTTGCAGTATCGCAACGAGATTAATGAGATTCTTGAAAAAACTCTTGAAATTTATATGGAATGATTGGATTATTACTTTTATGAGATTTGCTATACCAGACCGCAGATAATTTAAAAAGATGGGAAGTTACATAAAAAGAGGATTCTATTTTAACCGATTAACGAAATTGAGTTGGGTTTGCTGGCAATAAAACAAAATAGAGAGAACTGTTAATGAATCTCATTGAATTGAAACAGATGGCAGATCAGGAAACAAAAACAGATGATGCCCGCACAGAATTTCTCTATAAGAAAATCTGTGCTTTCCGACAAGAAGATTTAATAACTGTCTCCACAAAAGAGCTGAAAGAATATTTAGTTTTGTGCATCAAAGGTTCTGCTAAGACAGTTGATCCTATCGTCCTTTTAAGCGATCCAAAAAAGCATGAGGATTTTATCAAAGTTGCCCAAAAAGGGTTTCATGAGTTTAACACAAAAATCCCCAATGCCAATAATGATGGACTGCCACTATTTAGGACTTTGACGGAGCCTGCTTGTCAGCCTTTTGTTTCTTCCAGAACGGTTTTTACCAGGAAAAAATATGGGTCTGTAGATAATGCCAGAATCTCTTTTGCCCAGAAGATCCTTTCTCATCAATTTATATTAGACGAAGAATTTAAATGCATTGGTGTTGAACTGACATATGATTCTCTCGTTCGACAGGAATTAATTAAGATGGGCCTACCAGAAAAGGTGGCCTTAAAGATTGGGGATATCATTCTTTCTAATATGAGCACCCCGAATAAAAACCCTGTGCATAGATTCTCAAAACAAATTTTCTTCCCATGTGGAGATGGAGAATACATTGTTATAAGCCCTGTTCAGCATACCGGCTTTAGCAATGAATTCCACCAGAGAATGTTTCAGATCACCTCAGTCTCGGACAAATTTATTAAGTTCCGTAACACTCAGGTAGCGGGGGCAAACCCTATTAATGCGGGACTGCTTAATAGTGAGCTTGGCGGACGGCACAGGCATCTGCTTTCTTTGCCTCCTAAGAAAGGCTCCCTGCAAGCATTGGAGAGAGACCTTTCCTTTATGACAAAAAACAAGACAATTTTTCCAGATAACCTTGAAGGAGCTGACCTTTCTGTTTTTAAGAAAATTGAAAAAAGCCGGTCTAACAATCGGAAGATTCGGGCCACCAGGCAACGGGAAATCTGGAAAATTGTAAATAACTTAACTTACAACGCACGGTTTATCGCTCAGCATATTTTTGAAATTGAAGATAGAAATAAAACTTTCTTAGCTATCCCTGACATAGAAAGGAAACTTGTTGATGCAAAATATAGAGGGAAAAAATTAAGCGTCGCTGAGATTGACACCCTTGTAGATATTAATATGGCATCCTTAAAGTTACATCATCAAGAGATGCTTAATGAAAAGGTGGAAACTCTTTTTAAAGATACCTTTAAATTAGCATTCAAAAAGGGATTATAATGAAACCAGGTTTTATTTTATTCAATCATGTTAGAGTCGAAGGTGTTAATGCTGAAGCCAACCAGTATGTTGCAGGGTTCCCGGGGGTTTCAGCGTTCACTGGATATGGGCACCTTCTCGAACGTAAAATCAACGAAAAATTTCCCGAAAACCGAGTCCTTGTAAATGGAGTTGCTATCATTAGCCATGAATTCCAAATGGACGAGGGTCATCCAAAGATCTCCGCAAGTACGGATGGGGCTAAAACTCATCAAATCGTTACCCCACCAATTTTAGAAGAAATCAAAGCTGACATGACAATATCTTTGGTCTTTTCAATAATGATCAAAGAGAAACCGGAAGAAGAGTTGCCGGAGATCGGGGATTTTGCCCATGTATTCTTGGATAGCTTCCCTATGTGCGGAGGGTCATGCTGGAACAAGAATCCTGTAGAGACGTTTCTGGATAAAACAGATCTTTGGGAAAGGCTTGAAGGATTCTCTGATGGTCATGTTCTCATTGAACGTATGGATCTTCTTAGGGCCACAGAAAATAATGAACAACCCGTTGGTTGCGATGATCATGATTCCCTGTCGGACTTATTGAATGTTCTTACGGTTCACAAACACGAATCTGATGGAAAAATAACATGGCGGCGCAATCAACCCGGGTGGGTTGTTCCAATTGCAGTTGGGTACCAGGCAATCGAAACACCCCAAAAAAGATTGTCTGTCCGAGATGCTCAGCCTCATGTTTATGCAGAGCCGTTGATCGGCCTAGGCGAGTTTGTGTCGATCAAAAAAATAACTTTTGGTTTTTTATCGGGTCAGGAAGAAAAAGTTTTCTGGGCGTACAAAAATGACAAGGACCGTGGCTTGTATTATACGAGCTGTGAATAATAACCAATTTTGAAGTCCGTTGTTATATAATGAGATTTTAGTAAACAGTGATCTACCGCAAAGGTAGCTTAAAAACAATTTACATTTTTCAAGGAGTTTTAGAATGGCAAAGAAAGAGGAAAACAAAGAGGAACTGAAAATCCCATCAGTCCTAAATTTTGCAGGCAGTATTGTCCCCTCAAATGGCTTGTTTACCTGTGTCGGTAATAATCAGGAAGAGAGCCCCCTTTTGATTGACACCCAGACACAAAGGGGGACTATCTCAAATTATGGGAACGTGCATAAGGCAAAGGGTGAAGCGAATGTGGAAAAGGCCCTTAACCCTGAAAATGCCAATATCCAGAAAATAGATGTATGTTATTTACCGAATACTGCTGATATTTTTAACCTTACTTTCTCGGTTAAATTCTTGAACAACAGTTCCTGCCCTGGAGCCTGTAATGCTCGGCAATTCAAAGAACTGTTGGCAAATTTTTACAGTGCTTATAAGGCGAAAAACGGTTTTCAAGCTTTGGCCAAACTTTATTTAAAACAGATCGTTAATGCCAGGTGGTTTTGGCGAAACAGAGATAATTCAATCGACAGGGTTGTCAAGATAGAAGTTGGAGACCAAAAATATGGATTCTCGGTCCCCAGGCTTCTTGATGATCCATTGCCCACTGAGAATCAAGAAAATTTTGATTCGCTTGCAGGGCAAATTGCAAAAGCCTTGTCTGGCGAATCCGAGCCTCTGACTTTAAATGTTTTTGGCACCGGCACTCTCGGGTTCGGTCAACCGGCATTCCCTTCCCAACAGTTTATTGAAAACAAAAAAGGTAAGTTTCTGGCTTACGCTGAATGCGCTGAAGGCAAACAGGCAAAAATGCATTCTCAGAAAATCGGGAATGCTATCCGGACAATAGATACTTGGTACCCGGAACACGAAGAAAATCCGAACCCCGCAAAAGAACCGGCACCCATTGAACCTTATGGGGTTCTCCAAAGAGAATCTGTGGCCACCAGGCTCCCAGGTAAGGGTAAATCAGATTTGTATTCTCACCTGGAAAACCTTGCTGGCCTTATTGAAACCATGCAAGGAGGGTTCAATAACGATCATCATTATGTGAGGGCCTGCATGATCCGGGGTGGAGTTTTCTCTGGAGCTGGGAAATAGAGTGGCGTTATCCTTTGTTTTTGTCTTGCTTCCTAAGTTATTGAATTGATTTAACAATCCAATAGATAATAAAACAAAGGTTTTTTGATCGATCTTTGACAAATCGTTTGTAATTAAAGCGAGTTAGGCTCTTTTTATTATAGTGAACCGCTGCGAAGGTGGTTTAGAAGCAATCAAAAAGCATAGACGAACTCTGGGAAAGGTGAACCGCTGCGAAGGTGGTTTCAAGGTTCAAACATAAACTATCGAAATAGATAGACTTAAACGAAAAGGACAAAACAAATGATAACACATTATTTTGAGTGTAATATTCTTGGTACCGATAACCCCCCAGAATTTATCCTGGGCAAACTATATAAAAATATCCATGGTATTCTGTCAGAGAAAGAGCTAACCAATATTGGAATCTCTTTTCCCCAGATGGACAAACGGCCAGGGAGAGACATCCGATTATTCGGCGATCAAAAAACTTTATCTGGAATTCATGCAAACCCCGGCATCCAGTTTTTTGTGAAATCAGGTGCCATTAATGTATCGGATATACAGCCGGTCCCCAAAAAACATTCACTGGCGACCTTTGCCAGAGTCAGGGTCGCTGAAAAGACAACAGATCTATATGCCTTAAAATCCGAGTTGCGTTTTGTTAAGCATTTGGCCAAAAAAGGTATTGAGATCGACGAAGATAAGCTCAAGGACCACCGAAAGAAAATTATTGCTCGACGGAAAAAAGTAATTCCATTTCTTTTGATGCACAGCAAGAGCACCCAAAGAGATTTCCCTTTGTTTCTCGAAAAAGAGGAAGTCGATAGCCACGGGCCTGGGAGTGGCTTTAACTTTTATGGTCTATCAAATAGGGAAGCCCCTGTTGCGGTTCCTGTATTTTAACAGTTAATCTGAAAAGGTTGTAGTGGACCGCCGTAAGTGAGAGCGATCACGATAATCCATGGACAAGTTTTAACGATAAATCAAGGTGTTATATAAAATTGGAAAGCCTCATATTTTAGTCGATAATTGCCTCAGCTTTAAGCAACGTCCTGTTC
>JAQICW010000713.1 GCA_027858355.1 Desulfobacula sp. | reverse complement strand
AACTTGGCACTGCCGTTAAATATCTTACCAATGGCAAGCCGGCCAAGATAATCAGAATATCCGAGATCTGAAACCAGCATCTGAAATGGGGCTTCAGGATCATAGGTCGGAGCCGGCATTTCTTCTACTATGAAATCAAATAAAGCAGTTAAATTGTCAACGTTCTCATCCAGTTCTTTTTTAACAATACCATCACGGCCAATGGCATACATATAGGTAAAATCCAGTTGTTTTTCCGTAGCATCAAGATCAATAAAAAGGTCATACACCATATCCAGAACCTCGTCGGGTCTGGCATCCTTACGATCAATTTTATTGATAATGACCATGACTGGAAGATTGGCTTCAAAGGTCTTTTTAAGGACAAACCTGGTCTGGGGCAAGGGGCCTTCCGATGCATCAACAAGGAGAATCGCACTGTCCGCCATGGAAAGCGCTCTTTCCACTTCACCGCCAAAATCTGCATGACCAGGGGTATCAATAATATTTATTTTAACACCCTTCCAGGTCACAGAGCAATTTTTAGCTGCAATTGTGATGCCGCGTTCTTTTTCAAGGTCCATACTGTCCATGAGGCGGTCATCCACCTGCTGGCCTTCCCTGAAAAGCCCGCTCTGCCTGAACATTGCATCAACAAGGGTGGTTTTGCCATGGTCAACATGGGCAATGATAGCAACGTTTCTTAACTTGTTATTAAATTCTGTATTTTTTTTCATGATTCTCCTGTTAGGATCCTTAATATCCCGTGATTATTCACCGGCGGAGAATATAACCATGAAAATTAAAAAGGCAACTATTACTTGGACACCCGTGTTGTACCGTCAGCCGCAGTGATAATTCTCACCCTGTCTCCTGAAGCAATTATGACATCGGCTTCCTGTACAACAACAATGGTCTGGCCACTGTCTTTTTTTACAATAATTTCAAGGCCTGGTTTCCTGGTTATTCCTTCTTCTGCCATAGTTCCTGCCGCAGCGCCAGCAAGGGCACCGATCACAGTGGCTACCTTTCTGCCTGATCCGCCTCCCACAGTGCTGCCCAGGACACCGCCGGCCACACCACCTGCAACAGTTCCAATGGGGGTTTTGGTCCCTTCAATCACCACTTCCTTTACAGATTCCACCGTCCCATTTTCAACATTCTGAGCCTGTCTCGCATGATCCCTTGAATACACCTGGCCAGATCTGCTTGATGCACACCCTGTCACATATACTGCAATTATCGCCATGAGAAAAATCATAGCTGCTTTAGATTTTAAAATTTTCATAACACCATCCTTTTAAAACAAAATTAACCTATAGACTTATTTACAATACTAAGGCAGATTCCATTTTTGACCAGCCCGAAAAGCAAAATTTAATTTTGTTAATATTATATCACATATTTGTAAAGGGTGGGCAGGGAATTTTTTGTTCCGTTGGAGATCCGCAAGCAGTGCAAAATTTAATATCCATAAATCATTACCTTTCCCTTATTTTTCCTTAGCTATGTTCCATAATGCCCTGGCTCTGGGGTTGGCAAGGTTTTTTTCCCGGGTGCAAAGACCAATGACAAAAGGCGGCAGTTCCGGAGTTTCATCCAGAATCTTTACCCGGTTAAAAAAAGGACTTTTTTCAAGCACCATTCTGGGGATAAGTCCAATACCGCAGCCCAGGCTGACCATAACAATGATTGCCTCATTTCCGGCCACCTGGGAGTAAATATTGGGGATAAAATTTTCCTTGGCAAACCATTGTTCAATGCGGTCCCGGCTCAACCCGTGATCAGGGATAATCAAAGGAGTCCGCTCCCAGTCTATCCCGCCTTCTGCATGCAGGATAATCTCTGGATATTGCAGCGAGGAAATAAAAACAAGGGGGGTCTGGAACAGGGTTTGAAAGACAAAATCTTTGGGTAAGAGATCTGGCAGCGCTGCGATGACCATATCTGCATCCTGGGCTGAGAGTTTGAGAAGGGCCTTGGCTGCATCTCCGGTTTCAAGGTGTATTTTAACGCTGGGATGGGCTCTTCGATACCGTGCCATAAGATCGGGGAGAATGCCATAGGCTGCGGTCACAGAACAATACAATGAGAGCTCTCCCTCCAGGATATCCTCGGATGACAGCTCGTCATTAAGTCGGTCCCACCGCTGCAGCACATCATCGCTGTATTTCTTAAACGCACTCCCGGCCGGGGTCAGCTCCACAGACCGGTTGTCCCGGATAAAAAGAGCTTCCCCCAGCTCTGCTTCGAGGCGCTGGATCATCCGTGTCAAAGCAGATGGCGTGATATAGCAGGCCTGGCTGGTTCTTGAAAAATGCAGGGTTCCTGCAAGATGTCTGAAAAGCTTTAAATTTCTAATGTCCATGATTAACCTTAATTGAGAAGCGTATGCTTACAAAAGTTTTCAGGTTTTTAGTCAAGCACTACCTAACACTATATTTCTAATTATGCAATAAAGCATGAGACTCAAATAAATATTTGCAACGTAAACCCAAATTATTATATTGCAACATTTAAAATATAATATTGCAAATCATTCATTTGACGCAACAATAAATATAGTTCATTAATACAATAGTTTAATTTATAAAACATTTAAATTTTATCAATAAGGAGAATACCATGGGCGAAAATTATTTTAATACCCTGCCATTGAGACGACAATTAGAAGAACTGTCCCAGTGCAGTTTGATGGATTCATCTGATTTCAACGGTGTTGAAGCGCTAAAAGGCAAAAAAATTGTCATCATTGGGTGCGGAGCCCAGGGACTTCACCAGGGCTTAAATATGCGCGACAGTGGCCTGGACGTATCCTATACCCTTCGAAATGCTGCCATTGAAGAAAAACGACAATCCTGGAAAAACGCCACGGAAAACGGATTTTTATTAGGAACCTATGAAGACTTGATCCCAAAAGCAGATCTTTTGATCAACCTGACCCCGGACAAACAGCACACCAATGTGATTGAATCTGTCATGCCTTTGATGAAACAGAATGCGTGTCTCTCCTATTCCCACGGATTTAATATCGTGGAAGAAGGCATGCAGATCAGAAAAGATCTCACAGTTATAATGGTGGCGCCAAAGGCTCCAGGAACAGAACTCAGGGAAGAATACAAAAGAGGATTTGGCGTGCCCACACTGATTGCCGTTCACAAAGAGAATGATCCAAGAAAAGAAGGAATGGAACTTGCAAAAGCCTATGCCTGTGGTACGGGGGGAGACAGGGCAGGCGTTCTTCGTTCTTCCTTTATAGCTGAAGTAAAATCTGATCTCATGGGAGAACAGACCATTCTCTGCGGTGTTCTCCAGACAGGGTCTTTGCTGTGTTACGACAAAATGATACAAAAGGGCATTAACCCTCAATATGCCTCAAAACTGGTTCAATATGGATGGGAAACCATTACGGAAGCATTAAAACATGGCGGCGTCACCAATATGATGGATCGCTTAGACAACCCCTCAAAACTTATGGCCCAGGAACTTTCCAATGAATTGAAAACCCTTCTTGAACCCATGTTTCACCAGCACATGGATGACATCATGTCAGGAAAATTTTCCCAGACCATGATGAAAGACTGGGCAAATGATGATGCCGACCTGCTCAAATGGAGAAATGAAACGGCCCAGACCGCTTTTGAACAATCCACATCAACGGATCAGGATATCCTTGAACAAGAATATTTTGACAATGGCATTCTCATGATTGCCTTTGTCAAAGCAGGCGTGGAATTAGCATTTGATACAATGGTATCAACGGGGATCGGTGAAGAATCTGCCTACTATGAATCCCTTCATGAACTTCCCTTGATCGCAAATCTTGTTGCAAGGAAAAAACTCTATGAAATGAATGTGGTCATTTCCGATACAGCCGAATATGGTTGTTACCTTTTTAACCATAAAGCAGTGCCATTGCTTACAGATTTCATGGGAAAACTCGATACCGACGTTATCGGTAAAGGGCTTGGTCTTAAAAACAATGGTGTGGATAATATAAAACTCATCAAGGCCAATGAAGCCATCCGTTCCACTGGTGTTGAACTAATTGGAAAAAAATTACGCACATACATGAGTGCCATGAAACCCATCTGATAACCCTCTTTAATATTAAAATAAAGAGATGAATAACAGGGAATTCAATTTTAATTGGCCTCCTTATTCATATCAATGGGATTATTTTCTTTCAGGAAAAATTCGTAACATTTAAAATAATTTAATTTTCAAAAAAGATTTGTACAAGCTTGAAAAGTCCTTTTTAGCGAAAATTATGTAAAAATATATTAAATTTTCAATTTAATTGCCCAAAGGTATTGATTTCTATGCAATAAATATCTATAAAAACTAACGACTCTTTAAATTTAGAAGTATTGTTAATTTTTTAACGCCTTATTAAAAGTTTTGGATAATGGCAGAAAAATATATTTTTAGAAAAAT
>JAQICW010000709.1 GCA_027858355.1 Desulfobacula sp. | reverse complement strand
CTATTTTTTGTTTTTAAAAAAATCGGCTACGGTAACAAAGCTTGATATTTTTTTTAATTTTTAACGGGATTAATACTGGGGGAACCGCGGAATCTTAATTCTGCAGGTTAAAAAATGTTTACGCCTTATTGAACCCGGATCAGTCTTATGGCATTAATCCTGGGTTGGTCAGAAGACAGGTGGTCCATAATCGAATCCACCCCGACCCGGGCAAGTTTTATTTCCCGTGCAGAATTGAATCAATCACTTCATGAGAAAAGGGTTGGGATTTTTTTTTTGTGCCGGGTAAAATGGTTTTTGCCTGGGGCTTGTGGCCTGAACCGGTAAATGCTTTGGTTTCCTGGTTGCCAAATTCAATCTGATAGCTGGGCCTGATACCTTTTCCAGTGGTGCCGAAACAAACCATGGTATTTTTATCATCACCCATATTCTTAAATACTTTTCCCAAAAAAGCAGTTGACAATTGTCCCAGGCGTTCTTCATCCCAGACAATAGCGATTTTTGGTTCTTTTTTAATGGCTGGTTTCTTTTTGGGTTTCAATTTGGCGATAAGGGTTGACAATCCCTTGAGTTTAATACCCAGGTTTTTTACTGACCGTTCCTGAATTTCTCCTTCTGCCTGTGGCTTCAAGATATCCAACCTGGAACTTACCTCGATATGACCCTCTGTTGATGCTTCAAGTTCTTTTTGCTCAATTAATAAATCAATGCCTTTGCATAAACGGTTTATTGCCTGTCTGGATTCTCTAAATTTGTCGGGTTCCATCTTTCCTCCTTGTTTTGAAATTGATACCTTCTTAAACCACTTAGCAGGTGTAAAATTTCTTTGGTCCCTGACAAACAACAAAAGAAACTGATCTAAACCATTTAACACTAAAACTCTGTGATCAAAGATACTAATATATTAACAAGCCTGGTATTTCCCAATAGGTTACACTTTAAGCAAGCATACTGTCCAAACTGGTTCTATAAAGTCTACACTGAAAGAGCACAAAATTCAAGGGTTTGTCAAAATGAAATTAGAATTTTTCTCCAACCCAGATTATATGTTTGCCTCCTTTCCCGGGTTTGCGTGCCCGCACGGTTAAAGTTTCAGTGTGAAATCCACACTGGTTCATACGACGGGTGAATGCCTCGTCTGCTTTGGAAGACCAGATGGCCAGAATCCCACGGGGACGGAGGGCCAAAAAAGATGTTTTCAGGCCTGATCTGCTGTAAAGGCAGTCATTGGCTTGCCGGGTAAGCCCTTCAGGACCGTTGTCTACATCAAGAAGTATTGCATCCCAGGCAGATCTTCTTTGCCTGATAATTTTTGCCACATCTTCTTCTTCAACTGCCACTCTGGGATCATCCAGCGGCATTCCTGCAAGGTGCCCCAGGTATTCCCGGTTCCACCTGACCACAGCCGGGATCAATTCAGATACTATGATGCGTGTATCTCGACTTGATTGTTCAAGTGCTGCCGAAAGGGTGTAGCCCATACCAAGACCTCCAATGAGAATCCTCAGGTTGGGTTTTCCTTTGAGGCGGCTGTATGTGAGTTTGGCAAGAGCATCTTCAGAACCATGGAGGCGGCTGTTCATCAGCTCTATCCCTGCAATTCGGATTGAGAATTCCGTGCCTCGCTTCCGCAATGTGATGTCTCCTTTTTCTCCAGGAATTTTAGCCCGGTCGATCTCTTCCCAGGGGATCACAATCTTCTCCTTCTTGATTTTATAATAATTATTACTCAACTCAAATCTGCCAACTCCAGTTGAATTTGTAATTAATATTATATAATACATGAATATTCCAGTTTGTATAAAAAAATTTTGCCTTTTGTATTTATATTATTTCATCCTGATTATATTTTTTAAATTCTTCAAAAAAAGAATAGATAGACTTAAATTGATTTCCAGTTTAATAATATTCAGTGCCTGACCAAAAACCTGAAATTTTTTTTCAATAATCAGAAAGCCAGGTTAAAAATGAGAAAAATAAAATCCGCAAAATCCATTATCATAGTAAGCCTTGGAATATTATTATTACTGCTGTTTTGGCTATCAACCCCTGCACTGGCTGAGACTGCCGGATCTCAGGATATCCCGTGGAAGCATATTTTTATTGGTATTGCCGGAGGGCTTGCATTTTTCCTGTATGGTATGGATAAAATGAGCACTGGCATGAAAAGCACTGCAGGCAATAAAATGCGTTCCATTCTTGCCTCTTTGACCAAAAATCGTGTCATTGCCTTGATCGTAGGCGCTTTTGTCACCATGATAATTCAATCCAGCAGTGCGACAACTGTAATGCTTGTGAGCTTTGTCCAGGCAGGCCTTCTTACTTTTGCCCAGTCCCTGGGCGTTATATTGGGTGCAGATATCGGCACCACCATCACTGCCCAGATGATTGCATTCAAACTCACAGATTATGCACTTCTCATGGTGGCCATTGGTTTCCTTTTGAGAATGTTCGGCAAAACAGAAAAAATAAAGGCTATCGGAGATATTATTCTGGGATTTGGGATCCTGTTTTTTGGCATGAAACTGATGAGTGATGTCATGAAGCCTCTCAGAACCTATCCTGCTTTCATCAATCTGATGAAGGATCTGGAGAATCCGTTTATGGGTATCCTTATCGGTGCAGCCTTTACTGCAATTGTTCAGAGCAGCAGCGCCACAACGGGTGTGCTTATTGTTCTGGCACAGCAGGGGCTTATAACTCTTGAAGCAGGTATTCCGGTTATTTTGGGCGCAAATATCGGCACATGTGTTACAGCAGCCCTTGCAGGTATTGGGACGTCAAGAGAAGCAAAACGGGTGGCCATCGCCCATGTCATGTTCAAGGTTACCGGGGTTTGCCTGTTTATTTTCTGGATCCCGCAATTTGCCGATATTATCAGAGCCCTGGCTGTAAAATTCGGTTCAGGCACTGCTCGGCAAATGGCAAATGCCCATACCATATTTAATGTGAGCCTGGGATTGTTTTTTTTGCCCTTCATAAATATCTTTTCAAAAATAATTTACAAGATTTATCCTGACAAACCAATGCCTAAAAGCGGTGAAATCACAACATTATATATTGAAGATTCCATGCTGGATACACCTTCTCTGGCAATGGATCTGGCCCGCAGGGAAATATCCCGCATGGCACTGCTTCTAGGGCGAATGCTCAACGCCGTCATCGTGCCTTTTCTGTCTGATGAAGAGCAGCTATGTAGAGAGTTGGGAAAAGATGACGATGCTGAGTACCTGATCCGGGAAATTCCCAAAAGAGATGCAATTTTCCCAGACCTGACCCTCCTTGGCGGCCTTCAATTGCGTGAAGCTAAAATCAATTTTCTGGAAAAAAAATTAAGTACCTATCTTACAAATATCGCCCAGGGCAACATTACAGAAGAACAGGCCAAAGAGGTTTTTGGAATGGTATCTATTGTTAAAGACATGGAAAGTATAGGGGATATTATTCACAGAAACATGATTCCCCTGATTACCAGGAAAAAAAGGCTTTGTTATGATTTTTCCTCCGAAGGCAAAGAAGAGCTGCTCATTTATCACAGCAAGGTTTCAAAACAGATCAGCCGTCTAAAACAGGCATTCCTGGAAACCGATCCCGATATTGCCGATCAGATCATGAAAAAAGAAAAAAAATATCGAGATCTGGAATCAAGCTACAGGGCAAGACATCTTAAACGAATTATTCTGAGGAAAGAGGATTCCGTTGAAACCACTGAAATACACATGGAATTAATGGATCTGATGAAACAGATTGTTTTATATTCCGCCAATATTGCCAAGACCTATATTGATACAACTTCCCCAGCAGAGGAGGAGCATGTGCAGATTAATGAAACCGGCTCATAAATCAGGAATGGGTTGGTTTATCCTTACATGATAAAGTCTATTGGCACAAAAAGCAAAAAGTCCCTTAACACTAAGCTGTTCAGGGACTTTATTTTTTCAAGTCACCAAGATGACTTTTTTAAAACAAATAAAACGGCTAACTAAAGCACGGTTACATTTGTTGCGGCAGGACCTTTCTGTCCTTCTTCAATATCAAAGGAAACACGGTCTCCTTCATTCAGCGATTTGAAACCTGTTGAATTAATGCCTGAATGATGCACAAACACATCTTTTCCGCCTTCTTGTTCGATAAATCCAAAACCCTTTGAGTCGTTAAACCATTTTACGATACCATTAGCCATGTTGGCAATCTCCTGTAATAAAAATAAAAATAATACCGGTTTCTAACTTTAAGTGTACTGCCTTTTCTTTCATTGGGATATACACATTTAGGCTGAAACCTCTGCTCTTCACATAAAACAGCAGCATTTCGCAAAATAATATATTAAAAACAAGAAAAGTCAAGGGCTAAATAAATTTTCTTACTTTACATGGTATATGAACTGTCCAGACAATGATCAGGTGTGTAGAGCATGAGTTTTTTCCTACCTAATTGGGCGGGTTAAAAACAAGGCTGTAAGGTGTATATAACTGCACAGGATCATATGACATTTTTGCCTGGCGAAGACCTTTAATCCCAAGGTCCTGTTCCCTGTTAAAATAAAGGCATTTATCCTTAAGATATCGTGCCGTCTCCTGGTTGATCACCTGGGCGGCCCCTTTGTAATCTGCATCTGATTTTTCAAACTGGATGTCATAGGTTGAATGGTTTAATTTACTGAAAACAGAAAAAGCAACCACCTTGCTTCCCAGGGTCAGCACAAGTCCTTCCAAACCCAGCTTGTCAAAATGATCAAAGGATGTCTGAATTGCATAAAATTCCTGATCAAGTGTTTGTGAGCGTATTTTGCGCCTTTTCAGCTGGTCCTGGGCCAATTCCATTGCTTTGTATTTGTATTCACCATTTAACAGATGAACCTCAAAATCAGGATAGAATCGTTTGAACTGTGAGATCAAATTTCTTTTTTTGTGGAGTTTTATCCCGTTAAGATCACACAGACTGTTAACATCGTAGATGTATTCTGCATAATCTCGTTCTTCTTTGATTGTGTAATAATTTTCAATCTCTGGAAATTTTTTCAAATAGTCTGATGTTGCAAGGCTGATATCGGGTGTGAGCCCTGCATTTTTCAAGTTTAATGATAAAATAACCAGTTCTTCAGGATAAAAATCCTCGCCCAAAGGCATAAAAGCACATTGAAAAATACCATTATAAATCAAAAGCCTTTCCTGGTATAAGCTCCATGACATTTTGTTAACATCCTGCCAGGCAAAAAGATTTGCAAAATTATATTCACATGACACTGGTTTAAATGTGTCAATATATGTCTGGATCAATTCCTGATCTTTTAACGTAAAACGATTAAGCTTTGGAAATCCTGATTTTTGTGGTTTTAGTAAAACCGCTTCTCCTGTAGCATACATTTTATCAATCCTTATATTTTAGCGGAACATGATCTTTAAGCACTTCAAATCCCAGTTCCTCATAAAAGGAAGATGTTCCTGGCTGAGCAACAAGGCCGATCCAGTCAACACCATTTTCCTTTAATTTTTCTATTAATGTTTTAATAATTTTCCTGCCAATTCCTTTGCCCCTGAATTCTTTTAAAACAGCAACGTCCTGAATATAAGCATCACTTGCAAGGTCGGAAAGGGCCCGACCTATTCCAATAAGGTTTTTTTCTAAAAAAGCCCCCACAAAAACAGCTGAATCTTCCACAATATGATTTAAAAATTCAGGGTTTTTGTCATTGGACGTATCCCACCACCCAGCCTCCTTGTAGATGCGCATCAAATCCTTTTTTGAAGCGGATTTAATGGTCTTTATTATAAATGACGGGTCGTGTGACATCTTTAATATTTTTTTTACCTATATGGCTTCAAACATTTTCTGGGCAAAATAGGGCAAAACAAAAGAAGCTTCATGGATTTTTGGACTATAATATTTTAATTGGTTCTGAATATTTTCCGAGATGGCTCGAAAGGGCTTTTTAAGCTCCGGTCCCAGTGAGCCCAGGCAAATACCGATATGCCCTCCCGGATATGTCGGCACCAGGATATAAGCATATGCCTGAACCTGAAACAGCTCTTTTGTGATTTTCACAAGATTGGTAACGCACTCTTTATGCAGAAAAAAAGATTCCCCCTGGGTGGCAATAATACCATTCTGCCTTAATGACGCTTTTAAACCTTTGTAAAAGGGCTGTTTAAATAATACTTCACCCGGACCAATGGGATCAGAGGAATCCACGTTAATCACATCATTTTTATCTGATTTTTCCTTAACAAAAGAATTACCATCGGAGATATGAACTGTGACCATTGGATCATAAAATCCGCAGTCAAGAACTGGCAGAAATTGTTTTGATACCTTGATGACATCTT
>JAQICW010000674.1 GCA_027858355.1 Desulfobacula sp. | reverse complement strand
TCCCAAGGGGGGGCGGGGTTGGTATCTTAATAGCTTTTATTTGGGCAAGCCTGGTCTTGTCAATCCCTGTATATTTATGGCTGCCTTCTTTGGTTATCGCGTTTGCCAGCTTATGGGGAGGAGATAAACATCGTCTGTCTCTAAAAGAAAGAATTATTAATCAGTTTGGCTGCAGTATGTTTTTTCTGGTCTTTTTTTTATATTCAAAACAAATAGACTTTAGTTTGTATTTTTTTATAGTCCCGATATCTATTTTTATAGTGGGGACTTCAAATTTTTATAATTTTATGGACGGAATAGATGGTATTGCGGGGATTACAGGTGTTGTGGGGTTTTCGCTGCTTTCTTTTTATGATAGCATTTCCGGAACAAATGGTGGTTACTCGACCTTATGTTTGGTCCTGGCTTTCTCGTGTCTTGGCTTCCTCTGTTTTAATGTACCCAAGGCAAGGGTGTTTATAGGAGACATAGGAAGCATCCTGTTGGGTTTTGTGTTTGCCTGTTTGGTTTTGGTTTTGTCTGAAAATGGTATTGATTTTATTGTTATGTCAGGATTTATTGCCCTTTTTTATTTAGATGAACTATCTACAATGATTATAAGAATGAAGAATGGAGACTCTTTGGTTATTGCCCATCGAAAACATATTTACCAGTTGCTGGCCAACGAAGTGGGGATCAGCCATTGGAAAATTTCTTTAGCTTATGGGGTTGCACAGATGCTGATCGGGTTGTCTGTCATATTTATAAAGCCAAAAGGAATCTATTTTATATTGCTTACCTATCTCGTTTACAGCCTTATCTTTGCCTTGGTTTCAATCATTATCCGTAAAAAGGTTTCCATTAAATGAAAGTAAGGGTATCCAGAAACCTGTTTGTTATCGTTACAATAGATATTGTTATATTGTGCAGTTCTTTTTATCTGGCGCATTTGATCCGGTTTGATTTTGATGTTCCTGGTTGGGCCATGGAAAGCTTTATCGACATGCTTTCATATGTACTGGTGCTAAAACTGCTTTGTTTTTATTTCTTTGATTTATACAGAGGTATGTGGCGGTATACAAGTCTTCCTGATTTGATGAACATTGTCAAAGCGTCGACAGCAGCAAGCTTTGCTCTGATTGTTTTTATTCTTTTTAAAAACAGATTTGAAATGATTTCCAGGTCTGTTTTCATCATTGACTGGTGCCTGACTGTCATGTCTTTGATTAGTTTGCGGATTTTCACCCGGTTGTGTTTTGAGCAATTTACCGAAAACATAAGATTACCAGACCTGTTTAATGCCGTGCAAAAAATATTTCGAAAAGGAAAAGGCAGCGGAAAAAGGGTTATTATAATCGGTGCAGGGGATTGTGGTGAAAAGATATGCCGTGAATTTCGTGAAAACCCATCTGTTCAGTCACATGTCGTTGGATTCCTGGATGATGATGTGTCTAAAATCGGCAGAAAGATACATGGAGTATCGGTATTAAATATAATCAATGAGCTTGAACATACTGCCAAATCCACAGGTGTTGGTGATGTTATCATTGCCATCCCCTCTGCAAACGCAAACCGAATGAGGCATATTGTTGAGTTGTGCAAAAAGGCAGAGGTCGATTTTAAAACAGTTCCCAATATGGGAGAGTTGATAGACGGGAAAATAAACATCAGCGCCATAAGAAATGTTGAGTATCGAGATCTTTTGGGAAGGGATCCTGTCAATCTGGATAAAGAGGAAATCGGGAATTATCTTGGTAATAAACGAGTCCTAGTCACAGGGGCTGGCGGCTCAATTGGAACAGGACTTTGCCGTCAGATTTGCAGATATTTCCCTGAAAAAATAATTCTTTTTGAAAGAGCGGAAAGCCCTCTATATGAAATAGATCTTGAGCTCAAAAAAAGCTTTCCCGGTGTTGAGGTCATACCGGTTCTCGGAGATATCCAGAGCAAGAAGGAATTATATAAAATATTTGAACAGACCCAGCCGAATATTGTATTCCATGCAGCAGCCTACAAGCATGTTCCCATGTTGGAAAACCATCCCTGGAAAGCTGTGGAAAATAATATTGCAGGGACTGAGAACCTTGTAGAAGTTACCCATGAATTTAACTGTGAAAAATTCGTTTTTGTTTCGACTGATAAAGCAGTAAACCCGACAAATGTCATGGGGACAAGTAAACGGATCGCTGAATTGTTAGTGCAGGGTATGAACAATGCACAGGGGTCAAAAACAAGTTTTATTACGGTACGATTTGGAAATGTTATTGGAAGCGTTGGCAGTGTAATTCCTCTGTTTAAAAAACAAATCAAGGATGGCGGGCCTTTAACCGTAACCCATCCTGAAATAATCAGATATTTTATGTTGATACCGGAAGCCTGCCAGCTAGTTCTTCAAGCAGGAGCCATGGGAAGGGGGGGTGAGATATTCATACTTGAAATGGGGGAACCTGTCAAAATAAACAGCATGGCCAGGGATTTGATAAAATTTTCAGGGTTTGAACCTGATGTGGACATTAAGATTGAATATACAGGGTTAAGACCTGGTGAGAAATTGTATGAAGAGTTGATGACTGATCAGGAGAATGTTATTCCCACAGATCATCGAAAAATCATGGTGCTCAATAGCTGCAAAATCAATATGGGCATGTTGAACGGCAAACTTGAAAGATTAAAACAAGAGTCAAAAAACAGGGACCATGATACTATCAGGGCTCTGCTAAAAGAAATTATCCCGGAATATGACCTCACCCCTCCAAAGGTATAAAAGCAGCCCTATGAAAAGGTTTTTTGATTTTTTAATCTCATTGATATTATTTGTTGTATTGCTTCCTGTGTTTGTTTTAGTTGGAATATTGGTCCGGTATAAATTAGGTGCCCCTGTATTATTTAAGCAAATGCGGCCTGGACTTCATGGGAAACCTTTCATTATGTATAAGTTCCGTTCAATGACAGATAAAAGAGACGAAAAAGAAACCCTTTTGCCTGACGTTGACCGGTTTACCAGGTTTAGTTCTTTTTTGCGTAAATCAAGCCTGGATGAATTGCCGGAACTTATCAATGTTTTAAAGGGTGACATGAGTCTTGTGGGACCAAGGCCTCTATTGATGCAATATTTGGAAAGATATAATACTCAGCAGGCAAAACGCCATAATGTAAAACCCGGAATTACAGGTTGGGCCCAGGTTAATGGCCGTAATTCAATCAGCTGGGAAGAAAAATTTAAAAAGGACGTCTGGTATGTTGAAAATCAAACCCTCGGGCTTGATATGAAGATTCTTATTTCTACAATAGCCCAGGTTTGTAAACGTGAAGGAATTAATCAAAAAGGCCATGTAACGGCTGAAGAATTCATGGGGGACTTGGGTCATGGACAATAGATTTAAAAAATGGGAACCCCCTGAAATTATAGATGGAAAGCCTACACTATACAACTGGATTGTTCAGGGTTCTGATGGATTGAAACTTGGCTATAAAACAGATATCGGTGCTTTTTCCTATATTAATGCCCAATGTGAAGTTGAAATTGAAGATTATGTCCAGATAGGATCCCATTGTTCCATTTATTCAGTTTCAACCATAGATGGGAAAAAAGGAAAGGTGACGCTCCGGAAAAACAGTCGTATTGGAAGTCACAGCACTATAATGCCTGGTATTACCATCGGAGAAAATGCGATTGTCGGTGCCCATAGCTTTGTGAACAAGGATATACCGGATAATGTTGTTGCTTTTGGAAGTCCAGTCAAAATAATAAAGAAAGTGGAGAAATAAGATGGATTTTGCTCCCTGGCCCTATTTTGAAGATGATGAAATACAGGCAGCAGTCAGTGTGCTTAAATCAGGCAAAGTAAATCAATGGACAGGTAATGAGATTAATACTTTTGAAAAAGAGTTTTCTCAGTATATTGGGTGTGATTATTCCATTGCTCTTGCAAATGGAAGCCTTGCCCTTGATCTTGCCCTTTCTGCCTTTGATATCGGGAATGGAGATGAGGTGATTGTGACCCCAAGGTCATTTGTCGCCTCTGTCAGTTGCGTGGCTTTAAGGGGTGCTGTACCGGTTTTTGTTGATGTCGATTCTGTCAGCCAGAATATTACCGTGGAAACGATTTCCAAAGCAATCACATCACGAACAAAGGCGGTTATAGCAGTCCATCTGAATGGCTGGTCATGCGAAGTGGATAAAATAAAATTGTTTTGTGAACAAAAGGGTATTGTTTTAATAGAAGATTGTGCTCAGTCTCATGGTGCAGAATATAAAGGGAAAAAAACAGGGAGTTTTGGAGATTGTTCCATTTTTTCTTTTTGTCAGGATAAAATCATGAGCACCGGTGGTGAGGGCGGCATGCTGTTAACAAATAACAGAGAAATCTGGGAGCGGGTGTGGAGTTATAAGGATCATGGTAAAAATTATACTAAAGTAATTTCCAAAAATCATGCCTCTGGATTTAAATGGTTAATAGACAGCTTTGGAACTAATTGCAGAATGACTGAAATGCAGGCTGCCATAGGCAGGGTGCTGTTGGGAAAGCTTGATGACCAGGTCAAAAAAAGAAGGGAATTTGCAGATTTATTTAATCAGGCATTTGATGGTATCCAGGGGTTACGGACAACCATACCTGCTTCAAATGTTTATCATTCCTATTATAAATATTATGTTTTTATCAATCCAGATGAATTAAAAAAGGATTGGAACAAGACTACAGCTCTGGAAATTTTGAATAATAAGGGTATCCCTTGTAACTCTGGAATATGTCCTGAAATCTATCGGGAAAAAGCATTTGAAAGTTGTGCATATGAAATTCATGGATCAAAGAAAGATAAGCCAATTCTTAGCCTTCCTGTTGCAAAACTATTGGGAGAGACCTCAATGGTTTTTTTGGTACACCCCACCTTGGATATAAAATCAATTCATTATGTGATTGACCAAGTGAAAATGGTTATGGAAAAAGCATGTAGATAGTGTTTGGACGAAAACTCACCCATCTACTGCGTTGCTGCAAAATCCTGCCAAATTATAAATCGGGCCTCATGTACAGTAGTACACTCCGGTTTCAAGATTTTTTGCGCCTTGTATATGGGCAACTTTGTGAGCATTGCTCCTATACGAGCCGCCCAAACACGGGGTTTTCGGTCAGGTACTAGATAGCAATATTTAAAATGGCTGTAAAGAAATAACACAGCCCATAAAATTTACGGTCCTTAGCTTTGTCTGCGTTTTTTTGGGAAGAGGACCCCATTGTAGGCTTTAGCTTTGTATATTAAAAAATAATAATTATATTTTTGTAAAATGACGGATAATCAATCAACTATGCAGCATTTTCTCCAGCCGACCAAGGCCTTTTGCGCCCCCCATGACTACCACTGTATCTCCTGGTTCAAATTTTGTATCTGCTTTAGGGTTAAAAAGCATATGGCCCTGTTTTGTCCTTATTGCTATTATGATCAAATTCATTTCTTGTAGTATCCCAGAGCTTATCAGGTCAACACCGGCCAGTCTCGACTTTGGTTTTACCAAGATCTCCTCGATCTGAATATCAGTTGCATCATCGGCAAAAGCCATTTCAAGAAATTTAATTACAGTGGGACGAAGAATAGCATGGGCCATACGCCTTGCACCGATATCATAGGGGAGATATAACCTTGTCGGCACCTGCTGCATGCAGTGTGTTTTTTGATGAATCCTGGCTTGCCCTTGCCACAACAAAAACTTCAGGATTTAATTGTTTGGCCAATAAGATCAAAAACACGTTTTCAGCATCAGTGGCAATGACTGCGATTATACCCTTGGCCCTTTTAATTCCGGCTCTATTCAGCATTTCTTCATTGCCTGCCTCACCAAGAATATATAGAATACCGTCATCATTCATGCTTTCAATACAGTTTTCGGCATCCTTCATTTCCCAGTTTACACTTTTTCCCATTTTGTATGACATATCCCAAAAGTAATATGCATTTAAAGTCAATAACCAGAAGCTTCCCCTTAAAATAATAGTGGTATT
>JAQICW010000561.1 GCA_027858355.1 Desulfobacula sp. | reverse complement strand
ATAACACATTCTAAAAAATATATTCTGCTTGTGGAGGATGAACAGACAATATCAGATGTACAATACAGAATATTAACCCAAAACCCATTTAATCACAAAGTCGATATCGCAAATAATGGTCAGATTGCAATGGATTTGTTTGGTAAAAATCAATACGATTTCATAAGCTTGGATTACGTTCTTCCAGGCAATATTAATGGAATGGATATTTATAACCATATCAGAAAAACGAATAAAATTATCCCAATACTTTTTATCTCCGGCAACATAGATTTTTTAGAGTCAATTCAAGACTTGAAAAATAGAGATCCATATGTGGTTCATCTATCAAAACCTTGTAAAAATATAGACTATGTAAATTGTATAAACAGGCTAATGAGCAGGATTGCAATTTAATTCAGGAATTTATCATGGCCGGTATCACCAGATAAGGACCTCAAATGAAATAAATTGAGCAGAAATAGCGCAGGATTTTGGTTTATCTACAAGGCGCACCAAATGTTTAATACTACACTGAAGTCTGCATTAAGCAATGCAACACGACTTGATGGTTTTGAATGGTCTTTCATGAGACAAAAAAGATCTTTAAAGAAGTTTAAATATTGGGACCGAGAAAAATCTGAAATACTGCCTTTCATGTAATGCTCTGCCATTTTTTGAAATGGTTTCTCTGTGGATATTTAAACGTTGGGCAATACGAACAAGGGGGATACCAAGGCGTGTCATCAAGGCGACCTTAATCTGAGTGGAAAATTTCTGCGGAAGCGTGTCTTTTTTTTGATCATTTTTTGTTTTGTTTTCTCCAGGTTTTCTGCAAATGCCTGGATTTCTCTTGCGCTGAATTCATTTAGCGCAAGTGCTGGCAAAAGATTATTATTCTGATCTTTAAACGGGATGGAACCTTTTTGGGTGACCTCGTGAAAAACCTTGTCAGATACCTGTTCAAGCCTTGCCAGCGCTTTTGGCCAGATATGCTTTTTATATCTTCGCCTTGTTCAAGCCATGTTTTACAGAGGCTTTTTGAACATTTGAGGGAATGTCGGTTAATAAAATCAGATCATTGTTCAGAAAAGACCTCCATTCCAAGGGTTTCGGCAGGTTTTAAAAAATAGACTCTACCTGTCCTACATATTTGTAGGACAGGTTCTTTTCATCAGGCTCTAAAATGACAGAGCCCCGTTCCTTGCTCCGCCTTATGAAATCTAACTTTGAAAGCAATTTTACCACCCTTTCAAGGGGTGTTTTCCCTACCGTCAAATACTCAGGCTCTTTGCCCATTTCCACATCGATGATTTCAATGGTTGCTTCAATGGACTATAGGGCTGATAAATCTTCTCTTAAAAAGTTTTCATTAAAGTATTTGCGGTGTTGATAGGGAGAAGGATCAATCTTTTTAATGTCTATCACAGAAAAAGAAAAAGGAAAATTGTGCTCATATCACTTCCCTCCCCCCATGTCTTACATTTTTTTGAAATTGCATTTAAATGTGATAAAGATTCCGATACATTTGCCTTTTCAGGGTAACATTACACTTGAAAAAATGAGTAGTTTATTTCTTGGGAAATCCCTTAGATTTTCAAGGATTCATTTGGGCGTTGTTTAGTTCGTCCAGCCCTTCCTGGTATTTTTGAGTCAATATCCAGAAAAAATACCATGCAGCTTACTTCATAGTTTAGTGTTTTTAATGACAGAATATTTTATCTGTACAAATCCGAAATCATAAGCTGTTGTATTTAAATGAGATAATTTAATATCATTTTTTATCGAACCAAAGAGGGGTATCCCACTTCCAAGAATGACAGGTATGGCTGTAATAGTGATTTCATTAATTAAACCTTCAGAAAGAAAACCCTGAATTGTAATCCCACCATCAACATACACATGTTCTGTTCCTTCATCCGTAAGCTGACTGAGAAGATCGTGTGGTGATTTTGATGAATGGCTGACCGTTTCAGGGATACTTTGGGGGAAGGAAATCGGGTTGTGGCTAAGAACCACGACAGGTGTTTTACCATAGGGCCATTGCCCGAATGATAGTTCCGATAGTCCTGGGTGGCACTCGACTTTTGCATCACTTTTCCCAGCGTCGCTGTGCTGGAGAGTCTTTTGTTTTTTTATAAATCGAATTGGTCATGGTAAAATGCAAATCGCTCTTTTTCCCTGTCAAGAGTTAACCCATATTCATCAGGTTTACAGGCGTGGCTGCCGAACCTGGATCTCGGATGATCCCTCAGCCAGGTCTTCATTCTTTTTTTCGTTCCTCTTGAAAGCAGGATATCAAAAGGATTTCGGTGGGTGAACACAATCTTTGAATCTGGGTAGGTTTCTATCAAGTGATCTAAGCCAAACACATGCATTGGAGCTTTCAGTATCCAGCGGTCATTAGGCAGTTTCCATTGCAGGACCTGAAGCAATTGCTTATGCCATTGAAAGGCTTTTTCCATGTTGCAGTCACTCACCCAGTTCCCGTGCGAAAACAAACTTGAACCAGCGCTCCAGCCCATGTGAACAAACTCATGGGCCATAAGGTTCTGACACTCAGCCGTACCGTGAGCCATGAAGTTGATACCGTTAATCCCCCGCAGGTCTGGAGCCATGGCAAAAATGCCTTCCATTGCCTCATGACAAACCTGTATTCTTGAATCTACCGATTCTGGAATCAGTTCTACTGGCGGACAGATGGGACCTGTTGTTTCAAAATTTCTGAGATATCTGGAGGTCGGGTCCATCGCCAGAAGGGTTTGTAGAATAGTAGTGCCTGAACGTGGCAACCCGACAATGAAGACAGGTGCTTCAATCCTCTCATCCAAAATTTTTGGATGGTCTTTCACGAGCTGGGTGATTTCAATACGGTTGACGAGAAGTTGTAGAATCTGGCCATGAAAGTAGGCTGCGGTCCCATCGGTTAGATCAATGTCATTGTTCAACGAATAGATCAGGGCACCCAATCCCTCTTTAAATGTTTGGCCGCCAAAATCTTCCAAACCTGTTTTTTTTCATTGCCTGGGTAATAAAATATTCTGAAGATAATTTAATCCCCATAGTCCCCCTCCTTTTTTTTTTCTAACTTTTCTTTTATGGAAGCGATCCCACCCATTGAAAATTCAAACACGTGGTTAGCCCATGCTTCTTGGTTCTTGTTTGGTGAATAATCCGGAAAGAGCCTGGAAAAAACTGGCCATGCAAAACTGTAATAAAGCAATTGTCCTGAGACAGACACCAGGCAGTCCCGTACCATGTCTTCGGTTGCACCTTCTCCCAAAAGGTCACCGAAAATTTTCAGATGCCGCTTGATTCTGGGTCGATTGTATTTGTCTACAAGATCCTCAATAAAAGGCGACGGCCTTGTCATCTCGTTGACAAAAATCGCCGTAATATCCGATGCAAAGGCGTTGTTTTTATAGAGAATCATAAAGAAATTCAAGATCATTTCCTTCAGTTGAGCGTGGGGTGTTTTTTGGTCCCACTCTTGTAAATCAAAGTTGTCATATTCAGAAAAAATGAGCACCAATATTTCTCGATAGAGCATCTCTTTTGACCCAAAATAATAGTTGATGCTGTTAATATTGGCAGCCCCGGCTTGTTTGCATATCTCTCTTATTGTAGCGTCTCTAAAGCCTTTTTGTGCGAAGACTTTAATCCCTGCATTGAACAGCCTTTTGCGTGTGGAATTATCTTGCTGTGATGACATTGAAGTCTCCTTTATTTATTAATACAAGCGTATTATATTATTTATTAATACGCTTGTATTATTATTGTCAAGCAATTTTAACTACCAGGTGTGGAATCTATTTTCTGAAAGGCTCTGATAAGAACATATCGGTATATGCAAAACTCCCAAATGAATATCAATTTTCATATAAAGAAAAGAGATCATAAGTAGTGTGTGGGTGTTCAATCTGTCTATTTTTAAACAGTTTTGATTGCTTTTTAGGTGGAGATCATTTGAATAAGATATACCCAGTGAATTGTCAGATGACTTTGACTGCCCTATACCATCTATAGTCACGAGTAAATCAATCTCTATCTAATAATTTTTGCATTGTATTATTTTTTGATGTAATTTATATCTGATTTACTATACCACTTGAATTGTAGAGTATTTGGCAAATTATAGATCGAATTTTTAATCGTTTCAGATCGGATATCATTCAAATATCTACAATATGGGGGCGTGAATAATTGCTGCTATAACAGCGTCAAGAAAAGAATCATTAGCATTGATCGGCAAGTGTTACCATGGCAATATTAAACCCAATACCTGATGTTCATTTTTCAAACCCTCGCTCACCAGAGTTGGGAATAGAAATATTATCATTCGAATCATTATTTAATCGCGGGCTGGAACAATTGCTAGAATCTCCCCAGCGCGTGCATTTCTATCACATCTTTATTTTCACCAAAGGGGATGGCAATCATTCCATTGACTTCAACAATTATGCCTACAACACAGAAATTTTGTTGCTTGTCTCCAAGGGCCAAGTTCAACAGTTTCAGATCCATCCCGAGAATAAAGGTTTTATCATCGTATTCACATCAGAATTCTTATACAACAATGCAGCCGAATTAAATCTGTTTCACAGCCTGAAAGTTTTTGAACACACATTATTCGCACCAAATATTCAATTGTCTGCAAAGCAACAACAACAATTAAAAGATCTGACCCTGTCTATGCAGGCTGAATACCAAAGACCCATTGATGAATTATCCAGCGAGATACTGCAGCACATGTTGCGCCTGATGCTGTTACATATTGAGCGTATTCAAGAAGCAAACAAACCCACTGGGCGGCTGGCACCTTATTACCAGGATTTTGTCGCCTTCCGCAGATTGGTTGAACGCGATCTGGGAAAATCCCGCAATGTGTATTACTACGCGGATCACCTGTCTGTCTCGTCAAAAAAACTCAATGAATTGACCCGCCAGGTGCTAAACAAAACCGCCAAAGAATTCATTGAAGAGCAAGTCATTCTTGAAGCAAAGCGTTTGCTGGCCCAGGGGAGTCGGCCTATCAAAGAAATCGCCTACGAACTCGGGTTCAGTGAACCTACCAATATGGTTAAGTTCTTCAAAAAACACACCCACACCACCCCGGCTGCTTTCCGCAATCGATTTCATCCCTCAGATTAATTTATTTTTCTTTTTTCCTTATTTGACCATAAATAGGCTCAATTTGACCTATTGCCAAACCTCAGGGCGATGTATTTTTAAGTCAACCTTCTGAAACCCAGAAGAAAATAACCTTTAAATAAGGAGGAAATCATCATGAGTACATCAATCCGCGACATTGTGGCACCGTTTTACAATCAGGCTTTAACAGTCAACAAAGAAACTAACCCTATAAAGGACCGCCGGCACAATGAGAAAGGAAAATAAAAAATGAACCGTCGCAACCTGATCTATTATTCCTCATTCACAGGAAACACAGAACTCGTGGCAAAGGCGATCGGGGAAGTCTTTGATAAAGAAGGCTGGGAAACCGATTACATGAAAGTGGGCAAGGGTTTTGATCCCAAGCATCATGATATTGACTTTCTATCCTATGACTTCCTCTGCGTCGGCTCGCCCGTGCTTTGGCACGTCCCCTTTGATCCGCTTCTCTGGGGCATCCGAACCTTATCCCATCGTGTCGAGTATGCCCGTATGGAAACAGGCCCGAAATGCGGCCTTGCTTTTACAACATACGGGGGTGCTGATCGCACAATGACAATGGCCGCTATAGACGAAGTTTAATATGACACAAGTTTTTTTAATCGTAAAAATTGTAAGTTTCAAACAAATAAAAGTATTAACATTCAAAATAAAATAAGGAGTACGGATGAAAAGTTTAAAAGAAGGTATTAAACCATTTTATTCAATTTGTCTGGTTGTGTTTTTCCTGACAACTTTTTCCACAACCGCCATGACAAAGGAATCAAATCAAAATTTAAAGGAAATTGTAACACCGTTTTATTCAAAATGTCTTACTGTAAATTCAGACATAAATGTTGCTGAATTAATGGGAAAATTACTTGCGGATGATTTTAAGTCAATTGGCACCGTTAAAGTCAAGGGCAAAGCTCAGTTGACAGGACAGGTACAACACTTCTGGAAACTCATTCCTGATTTGAAATGGGAAATCCAGGAAATGTTGCAGGATGGCAATCGCGTCATTGTACGGAGCATTGCAACGGGTACACCTAATGGGGATTTTATGGGTTTACCCACAGATGGCAGCAAATCATTTAAAATTATGACCATAGACATTCACACTGTAGAAAACGGGCAATTGGTTCAGGTTTATCACCTTGAAGATTGGCCCACGGCAATGCAAGAACTAAAAAAGTAAAATAGCCGTCACTGCCTAATGGGGTAGCTGGGGGTATAGGGCTCCCAGCCCCGCAACACCCGACATGAGGGGCTGTTGCATATCTGCAGTATACTCTGTGTTGTGAATCTATTCCAGATACAATATCTTGTGGCTTGGAAAAATTTTCCTTTGATGTCCGAGGCGCTTATGAATGAGCTGAATAAAACATTTAGAACCGGGAGGTTACCCCATTTATTAAAAACAGACTTTGATTTTATCTGTTTCTTTGCTATTTTTATTCTTGAATTTAATCCAACCGGAAAAGCATGAAAAAAAATGAATCATGAAAAAAAAGAAAGCATCAGGTAATAACGGAGTAAGAGAAACTACTATGCATGCAGATAAGGGGCATATTATGGATATATGGGTAGATGCAGATGCATGTCCTGTGGTGATCAAAGAAATTTTATATAGAGCAGCTGAAAGGACTTG
>JAQICW010000525.1 GCA_027858355.1 Desulfobacula sp. | reverse complement strand
ATGAGATGATTGTCTTCAGAACAGATAAGTCTTGCATCTATGGGTGCAGGATTATTTTCAACTATTAAAACAGGCTCCCGTTTATAATATTCCATAATCAAATCGCCTTTATTTACAGGACTATAGGCATGGGTGATGGATCCTATCACATGGTTTTTTTTTATTTCAAGTATTTTAACCTGTGCTTTGATAAGGTGCTTTACCCCTTTAAACAGATGATGGTTGATTTGTTCTTCCACCTTGCTGAATGTAAAAATGTGATATGTCTTGCCCTTAACCAGTTCGCCTTTGCCTGAAGGGTTTATATAAACAATATCATTGGCAGCCATCATCAGATTATTGTCCTGCTCCTTAATTATCGTGCCCAGAAAGGGCTCTGCCTTTTTTTTAAGAAATCCGACATCATCCATTCTGGAAAAAGAAAAACTAGTTTCAATCTTAACAGGAGAACCTTTTTGTTGGGTTTTTAAAGTTTTTGCGACCTTGGATTTTAAAACAGTCTTTGTCTTTAAAAAAACCTGTATTTTTTGCCCGGGATATATCCAATGGGGATTTTTAATATCCTTATTCATCTCCCAGAGTCCTGGCCAGTCCCATTGGGAATTGTAGAATTTTTCAGATAAATCCCACAATGTATCTCCTTTTTTTATTGTATAATAAAATCCTGAGTCTTCTCCGGGTATAAATTGTTTATCCCCCTGGGCAAGTCCTGTTGAACAAAAAGCAAGTCCCCAGAAAATTAATACAAATAGGGCTGTCATCATTTTTTTTTCTGCCATGGTTTACTCCTGATCTGCTATTGTTTGTTCTTGAATTCTTGACTTTATTTAACCGCCTGTTCTATAAAAAGTCAAGAATTGTTGCGATTATTAAATGGATTGGATTGAAAATGAAACAGATTGCCAACCTGCTGTTTGAAGTTAGGATATTAAAGGACATTGCTAGATCTGGATATGCTTTTTTAGGATCTGGGAAAGAAAGTGTTGCTGAGCACAGTTTTATGACAGCCTTTATTTGCTTTGCCATGGCCAGAATAGAACGGGATATTAATAGTGAAAAGCTTGTGACAATGGCCCTTGTTCACGATATTGCCGAGGCAAGAACAGGAGATTTTAACTATGTGGAAAAAAAATATTCCCAAACAGATGAGGCCAAAGCCATTTCCCATCTGACCAGGGGTCTTCCTTTTGGCGATGATATTAAAACCCTTATAGATGAATTTAATTCAGGCGAGACAAAAGAAGCAAAGCTGGTCAAGGATGCAGATCAGATATCCTTTATTCTTGAACTGAAAAAACAGTCTGACATCGGGGCAAAAGGGCCTGAAAAATGGCTGCCGGTTATCCTTGAACGACTTCAAACAGACACTGGCAAAAAGATTGTCCAAAGTATCTTGGAAACCAGCTGGGATGAATGGTGGATGAATGATTACTCTGAATAACTCAACTTTTTAAAATATTTATTTTGCGTTAATCCGTCCGGGGCATGGGTTGCGTTCAGGCACTAGAGAGTGTAAGGTAAGCAGACCGGAACGGGCTATGGATAGAGGGCCTTTTTATTTTATACCCGGGATGATATGTCTTGCGAAGGATTATCCAGTTTTTCTTTTTCTTTAGCCACAATTTTTTGAAGATCCTTATAGGGGATATTCTTTTTCATGCCTGGGCAGGAATTGGCCATGGCATTCCAGTTCTCAGGATGGTCAATGATCGTTTGGATAAAAGGCCAGGCTTTGCACATATAAGGTTTTACAGGATGGATGGTGCATTGATCGGTCTTATCAAAGAAGATACAGAACCCGTCTTTGCCAAGCGTTAAAACATGCCGTGATCCTGACGGGTCACAATATCGGGTAATAAATTTTTCAGGATCAAAACAAATATATCTTGAGATATTGATTATATCCAGCTTTGTGACATAAGTGCCGCCAAACCCGTTGCAACAGTCGCCGCACAGTTGGCATTCAAAAATATCAGAGACAGCTTTAACCTCAGACGTCATATCTTTTTTCCATTGCTTTTTGCATGGTCAGCTGGTCAATATATTGCAAATCCCCCCCCATCGGGATACCCGAGGCTATCCTTGTGAGTTTGATCTTTGTTTTTTTAAGTTTTTCAAGAATATAGGAAGCAGTGGCTTCTCCTTCAACATTGGTTTTGGTGGCAAGGATGATTTCTTTTATTGTTTTAGAAGCAGCCCTTTTAAATAACTCCTGTATCCTGATGTCATCCGGGCCAATACCGTCAATGGGAGAAAGTGCGCCACCCAATATGTGGTAGGTCCCAACAAAGGCATTTGATTTTTCTATGGCTGACATATCTGTTGGATTCTCTACAACACAGATACTGGTCTGGTCCCTTTGGGGATCAGAGCATATCCGGCATCTATCTTGGTCGCTCAGGGCAAAGCACACGGAACATATTTGTATACTTTTTTTTAATTCAATGATGTCAGAGGCCAAAGTTACAGCTTCATGATTCGGGGCATGGAGAATGTGAAGCGCCAGCCGTTCTGCTGTATTTTTTCCAATACCTGGAAGTTTTGACAGGCTGTTAATGAGTTTTAAAATCGGTTCTGGATAATAATTCATGGTTTTTTACAGACCGGGAATATTGAGTCCTCCAGTAAGCTTAGACATTTCAGAAGACACCATTTCCTGGGCTTTGTTTAATGCATCATTTACTGCTGCTAAAACAAGGTCCTGAAGCATTTCAATATCTTCCGGGTCAATTATTTCTCGTTCAAAAGTAATGGATTCAATTTTCTGGCCACCATTGGCAATCACCTTGACCATGCCGCCGCCAGAAGAGGCTTCAACCGTCTTTGTGGCTAATTCAGCCTGGGTTTTCATCATTTTTTTCTGAAGATTCTGGGCTTGTTTCATCATTGAACTCATATTTTTCGTCATTTGTCACTCCTGTCTTATTGATTGATTATCTCACCATCAAACATGTTTTGGGCTTCAACAACAAGGGGGTGGTTGAAGGCAGCTTGTCTGGCTTTTCTTTCTTTTTTTTTATGGTCAGGTTCTGTCTTGTTCTTTCCGGGAACGAGCTTTATTGTCAGATGTTTTCCAAGAAATTCTTTACATATATTTTGCAGTTCAGGCTTTGTTTTTTTAAGCCTTGTTTTATTAAAAGCCGAACCATTTTTCAGTTCAACAATAATCTCACTGGTTTCAGTCTGGGTTACCTTGCCTTTGCCAAGAAGGGCAAACATAAAGGGATATAAGGGTTCTATTTTATTTAAAAAATCTTTCCATGTTCTGCTGTTTTTATGCTGTTCCGAAGAAGGGGGTTCATCTGCCTGATATCCGGGTGAGGGCATTGATTCCCGGATAGCTGGAGGTTCTTGTTTTTCCTGCAAAGGCTCTTTTGCAAAAGGTTTTTGTAAGGGTTCAACTCCCTGGGTCAGGGCTGAAGGTTTTGAACCAGTCCGGTTCAAACCTGTCTTGTTCGAACCGGTCTTGTTCGAACCTAATAGGCTGGCAAGGATATCAAGCTTTGCGATGATGTTATCAATTTGGGCGCCCGGGTTTATTTGAAGCAGTTTTAAAAGGACCATTTCAATAGCAATTCTGGTATGGGATGATAATTTGACAATGGATTGTTCATCCAAAAGGATTTGCAAAATCGTGTTGATAAAACCGCTGGACAGTGACGTAACAGCCTGGAAGATTTTTTCTTTTTCAGAATCTGTGATATTGACAGAAGGGCTGTCCTTGCCACATATTTTAACGATATTCAGATTTCTGAAATGGAAAATAATATCAGAATAAAATTTTTTCAGGTCAATTCCTGAGTTGTTTACTTTTTCTATTATTTCAATAAGCCGGGCACCATTGTTTTCAAATATTGCCGTTGATAAATCATGCATGAGTTGTAAGTCCTGGATGCCAAGACTGTCCAACACGCGATCCAGTTGGATTTCTTTGGTATCGGCCGAGGATAAAACCCTGTCAAGAAGGCTTAATGCGTCTCTAATGGAACCATCAGCTTCCTGGGCAATCAGGTCAAGGCAGGAGTTTTCAATACTGAACCCTTCATTTTTGCAAAGAGCTTGCAAGTGATTTGAAATCATTTGCAGAGAAATCCTGCCAAGATCATGGCGTTGACATCTTGAAAGGATGGTAGCCGGGATTTTGTGTACTTCCGTGGTTGCAAAAATGAACATTACATGTTCAGGAGGTTCTTCAAGGGTTTTGAGCAGGGCATTAAATGCAGCAGTAGAAAGCATATGGACTTCATCGATAATATATATTTTATATTTTGCCGATGAAGGCATATAAGTAACATTCTCCCTTAAATCCCTGATTTGATCCACGCTGTTGTTGGATGCCCCGTCGATCTCAAAAACATCCGTGCAATGGCCTTCAATAATATTCGTGCAAATTTTACACTGATTGCAAGGGAAGGGAGAAGGACCTTTTTTACAATTCATTGCCTTGGCTAAAATCCTTGCAATGGTTGTTTTTCCTGTGCCCCTGGGGCCTGTGAAATGAATGGCGTGGGCAACTCTGTCCTGGGAGATGGCATTGGAAAGGGTAGTGGTAACATGCGGTTGACCAACAACCTCATCAAATGTCTGGGGTCTATATTTTAGTGCTAATACTTGGTATGACATGTTGTCTTAGTATGAACTATTATGATTAGGATTGGAAATTATATAAATTGAACAGCAATTGCGTTTAAGTAATTTCATTTCCGATCCTTAGTGGCGGAGAGGGAGGGATTCGAACCCTCGGTACCCGTTAAGATACACACGCTTTCCAGGCGTGCACCTTCAGCCGCTCGGCCACCTCTCCTTATTAAATTAATTCAAGGCAAAGTAGTATTTTTTTGTAATTGTGTCAAGGTTTAAGGGCTCACTCAAAAATTAATTACCAATTTTGGGAGTTGAGTCGCCTGTCCGGCAAGGCGTGAAAACTAAGTCATATTAAACATATGCCGTGTTTTTACAACGCAGCCGGACTGGATGAATCAGCTTCCAAAATGTAAAGTTATTTTTGAGTGATCCCTAAACATTGAAGCATACTCATTTGTAAATTTGCTGTCAGAACCATAGACGTAAAAGGGCTGGGCTATGGTACATGGTTTGCCAGGGTTTTTTGCGGCGCAGAGGATCACCCGTCTGGCTGCCGTGTTTTTTTTTATGTGGACAAACCTGATGAAATCAGGGGTAAATTTATATTGTTCCATGGCGAGCATCAGATCTGATATTCGTTGCGCAGGAAATATAATATATAGGCGGCCTTGTTCTTTGAGCAGCCTGTCTGAACATTTAAACAGCAAATCAATATCAAGTAAGATCTCATGCCGGGCAATGGCTTTTTGAGAATCCGGGTTAAGCCTGCCAGTCCCTTTTTTTTTATAGGGCGGGTTTGAAACAATGATATCTGCTTTCCCTTTTATGTCGGAAATATCTATGTTTTTAATATTTTCATGAATGATATGGATGGCTTTTTCCAGGTTGTTTGAAATGGTATTTTTCCGGGCAAACTGGAATAATACCTTTTGAAGTTCAACACCTAATATTTTAAGGCCCGGATATCTGGATGCCAGAATCAAAGGTATGATTCCACAGCCACATCCAACATCAATGATCTTTTCAAAACCTATTGGTTGAATATGGGCAGCAAGAATAAAAGGATCCATGGAAAACCGATAGCCAGTTTCTGGCTGGGATATTTTTATTTTCTGGCTGAATACAGTATCAACTGTGAATTTTTCCAATTTTAAACCGGAGCTGTTTGACCATTGGGTGGTCAAGTTTTTTGTTGATATTCAAGATCATATCCTGTTCAAGAAATTTCAGCTGATGAATCCAGGCAGAGCTTGACACATTGACAATGAGTATCCCATCCTTAAAAGAATCTGGTTTGGCATTCATGGCAATGGGTCTGCCCACCGCCCTGTCCCAGATATCCCAGATCCGGGTCATATCGGTATCCCTGGCCGGTCTGTATTTTCCAAGGGCTGAGCTTAAAATGTCACTGATATGAATTAATTTGCCGTCTTTATTTTTTTTAGTCAATGGTTTAGTGCCTGTTAAGTGATTTTAA
>JAQICW010000512.1 GCA_027858355.1 Desulfobacula sp. | reverse complement strand
CCGCCCTGAGCGGGGAGGAAGCCCTTGAAAAACTAAAATCTCAGAATGTCCACGTGGTGATTCTTGATGTCAAGATGCCGGGCATGGATGGGAATCAGACATTAAAGGCTATCAAGACGCTTTATCCTTTGGTGGAAGTCATTATGCTCACCGGGCATGGCACAATGGACTCGGCCATTGACGGTTTGAAATCCGGGGCTTTTGATTATCTGGTGAAACCCGCGGATATTGATGACATTATCGAAACGGCCTTGGAGGCATTTGAAAAACGGCAGCACCGTGAAGAAAAAATAAGGGTGGCCCAAAGTAAAAAATATATGCGATCCCCCCGTGAAATTCTCAAAGATGATGATGAATAAAATTTTGTATACTGGAGGTTGATAAATGAAGAAAGAAAAGCAAGCTACTGGATATGATAAATATATAAACTGGAAAATTTTTATATTTCCGGTTATCCTTTTTTTTGCAGTCCTGCTCATGCCGACCCCATACGGGATGAAGGATGTGGGTACTGAATACAAGATCGGACCAAAAGCAGTTGTGAACAATATTACCAAAGAGTTGTTTGATAAAATCAGTTCAGATGCAGAGCAATGGCAATTGCTCACTGCCAGGATCATGGAAAAAAATATACGAATGGGGGCTTTGAACAAAACCCGGTTTTTAAAACGGGATATCAAATGGTGCAAAAGTAATAAGATAGAAGCCAGTCAAAAAAACTTTGATAAGGCCCAGGAATTTATCAAAACAAAAATATCTGAAGACAATTATCTGGCTGCCATGAAGAAAGCACTGGAATACAGAAAAGAAGGCTTAAAGTATGAAGACTTGACCGGAAAGGATAAAAAAGCTGCTGACAAAGGTGCCTGGCATATAAAAGTTGCTATTGCCATGGGTGTTTTTGTTGTGCTCTGTTTTTTAACAGAGTGTATCCCACTTCCGGCAGTTGCTTTCTGTGTTGGGCTGATCCTTGTTTTTACCGGTGTGACGTCTCGAAAAGAAGTGGCCATGCTTTATTGGAGTGATGCCTGCTGGTTTATCATGGGTAGCCTGATGTTTGCCGCAGCCTTTGTTAAAACGGGAGTGGACAAACGGGTGTGCATGGCAATGTTCAAAAAACTGGCGGTTCCCAATACTAAATGGATCACCCTGATTTTCTTTTTGATCATATCACCCCTGGCAGCATTTATATCTGACCATGCCCTGGCTGCCATGTTCCTTCCCATTGGAATGCTGTTATACCAGAACAGCCTGACCGATGAGGTACCCGAAGACAAGGAGCTTGCAAAACTTTTGATGATCACCATTGCCATGGCCTGCAACATCGGGGGGCCGGGAGCGCCTTCCGGCGGAGCCAGGAATGTGATTATGATGACTTATTTAACGGATATGTTCGGGGTTGATATTGGTTATTTTCAATGGGTTACTTATTGTTTCCCATTTGTAATTATCATGATTCCCATTACCTGGTTTATCACCAATCTTCGTTTCAGACCCAAAATCATCTCTCTGGCACCTGCCATGGATCAGTTAAAGATAGAAATTGATAAAATGGGAGGCTGGAACAAGAAACAGATATGGGCTCTGATCATATTTATCATCATGTTGTTTGGATGGTTTACGGAAAAAGCATTTTTTAATATGGGTATCTATCCCATCCGGCTGGGCATTGGTGTCATTGCCATTGCGGGTGCCGTCGCCTATATTCTGACCGGGGTTGTCAACTGGCGGGATTACCAGGATAAAGTGGACTGGGGGGTTGTCTGGCTATATGCCGGTGCCATTATATTTGGAAGAACCCTGGATTCCACGGGTGCTGCCTATTGGCTGGCACGATCCGTCATCGATTTTCTGTCACAGTTTGGCATGGAAGCAGGTCTTCCTTTATTAATGGTCAATAACGGGCTGACATCCATTCTCACCAACCTTATGGCAGACGGCCCTGCTGCAGCTTCTGTGGGACCCATTGCCCTGAATATGGCGGGCATGGTTCATCCCGGTACAACTTATTTGCCCTTCATGGCCATGGCAACGGCAATTGCGTCTTCATTTGCATACTGCCTGATTATCGGCACACCACCCAATGCAATTGTATACGCCAGCGGATATCTTGAGCCCAAAGATTATCTCAGGGTCGGTATCCCCATGTTTTTTTTCGCCAATGTTGTTTTACTTTTTTTGACCGGCGTTTACTGGTCATTCAGGGGCTTTGGCGCAATGCCGGGGTTTTAACCAAAGATTAAAGGGATGCTGATATGAATAAACTAGCAGAAATAAAAAAACCAGAGTCAAAAAAAATAATATTGAAAGATGGGAAAATTTTTTTCAGCAAAGACACGGAACGAAAAGTTTTTTTCTTCATGACCATCATCATGCTTTTGATGGGCGTATTTGTAAAACTGGTATAACCTGAGGATTAATCAGATGATTGATTCACACAAAAAATATTCTAAGGGAGTGCGATAATGTTGGAATCGGCTTTAAAAAGCTGGCAGTTTTATTCTTATTCTCTGATCCAGCTTTTGATTGAACCTGGATTATTTTTCAGGGAACTTGCTGAAAAGACAACATTGAGAAGGACTTTAGGGTTTATGGTCATCTGCTGTGGTTTTTTTACAGGTGCAAGCCTTTTAACGGGGGCTTATTCCAGGCCTGTATGGATCATGGCAATCATTTTTTTTGTTAATGCTTCAGGAACGATATTAATTTCCTCGTGCTTAGGGTATATAACAATGGTCATGATCCTTGGAAAACGCATCTCTTTTTCGATTATTTTCAGTCTATATGCCTTTTCATCCGGAGTGACCCTTTTCATGTCGTGGCTGCCGTTTTTTCTATGGTTTACTGAACCCTGGAAATTGTGGCTGATATACATCGGGTTTAAAAACACCTGCGGGCTTACATGGAAGCAGGCATTGCTGGTTCTACTGGTTTCTATGACCATTCAGTTTTTTTTAATATATTCTGCGCTTATGACATTTGGTAAATAAAATGATAAAATCAAGGTATTGCGTAAACAATATGAAAATCCAATTTACTTGTGACCTTCAGGTTACGTGTGACCTTCAGGTTATGATTAGAAGTGATCAATAAGGAGACAATACAGATGACAGACCGAATAAAAGTGTTAATGGTGGATGATGAAAAAAGATTCAGGGATACCACCCAAAAGATTCTTAGCAAAAAGGGATTCAATACCATCCTTGCTGAAAGCGGAGAGGATGCCCTGGAAAAAATGGAACAAGAACCAGATGTTGTTATCCTGGATATCAAAATGCCTGGAATGGATGGGCATGAGGCCCTGGCAAAAATAAAAAAGCTTAAGCCGGATCTTCCGGTCATCATGCTCACTGGTCACGGGGCTATGCCTTCGGCAAGAAAAGCCCTTGTTGAAGGGGCCTTTGACTATTTGAACAAACCATGTGATATTGATCTTCTGGCAGAAAAAATCAAGGAAGCCTGTCATAGGACAAATAAATTGTCTGTCCGGGAAGAAAAAAATGTTATATCTGTAATGATTCCCATTACAGAGTACACAACCATCAATGAAGAAAAAACCATTCAGGACGCAATTGATGTGCTGAAGAAATCTTTTATTACAAAGATAGCAACAAACCAACTCATGGAAACCGGTCACCGCTCTATTCTTGTTAAAGGCAGTGATAATCAGGTAAACGGGATCTTGACCATTCGGGATCTATTGGAAATGCTCATGCCGGACTATCTTTCAGCACCCAAACCGTTTCTGGCAGACAGTATTGAATATTCCCCCATGTTCTGGAAAGGGATGTTCAGTATGGGAATCCGGGAAAAGAAGAATAAATGTATCAGAGATATCATGTCACCATCCCCCATTTCCATTGACGGCAGCTCAAACCTGATGGAGGCGGCATACCTCATGCTTCACGTAAATGAGAGACGTCTTCTTGTGACAATAGCGGGCAAAATTGTGGGTGTGGTAAGGGAGCAGGATCTGTTTTTTGAAATGGAAAAAATTTTGAATTTATAATATAGTGATGCTGCATTTTAAGGTAAAATCAAAATAGTCTGGAGAATGGTATTGCAATACCATTCTCCAGGACTATTCATAAAAACAGGAGATCAGAATGTATTTCCCAATTGCCGAAATTTACGCCAACCCATATATTATTTTCTTTACTGCTTTTGTTGTTTCATTTTTCACTTCAATGGGGGGTATTTCCGGCGCTTTTTTATTATTGCCATTCCAAATGAGCTTTCTGGGATATACGTCTCCTTCTGTTTCCGCCACCAATCATGTTTTCAATATCATTGCCATTCCAAGCGGGGTATATCGTTATATCAAGGAAAAACGGATGTTATGGCCTTTAGCCAAGGCCATAGTTATCGGGACGCTACCCGGGGTTTTTATTGGTGCATGGGTTAGAATCGAATACTTGCCTGATCCAAAGAATTTCAAGGTGTTTGCAGGACTTGTCCTGCTTTATATCGGCTGGAAACTTTTAAAAGATATTATAGGTAACAGCAAGACAAAGGAAAAAGGCATGGTGATTGAGGGTGCGGGGTTTCATAGCCTTGCTGTCATGGACTCCTCGTTCAACAAGGTCTCTTTTACATTTGGGGGAAAACTATATGCTTATGCGCAGTTACCCATTTACATTATCTGCTTTTTTGTGGGGATTATTGGCGGGATATATGGAATCGGAGGCGGATCGATCATTGCACCCATACTTGTCACCATTATTGGTCTGCCCGTACATGTGATTGCAGGGGCAGCCCTTTTGGGAACCTTTGTAACATCGGTTTCCGGTGTGATTTTTTATCAGTTTCTGGCCGGTCTATACCCTCAAGTGGCTGTGTCGCCTGACTGGATGCTGGGGGCTCTGTTTGGTTCAGGCGGGTTTTTGGGCATGTATCTGGGGGCAAGGGCTCAAAAATTTGTTAAAGCCGTATATATTAAAGGGATTTTAGCCTTTTGTATCCTGTTTATTGCGTTAAAGTACATTTCAGCCCTTTTTATTTAAAGGTCGATCGAAAACCGCAAATTTTCCCGATTACTGCGTTGGGCTCAATCAATCTTATAAAATCGGGTTAATCCTCAAAATATTTAATTTGTGATCTTTCCTGAAACATAAATTTTATTGGGTCTTGTATCTAATATTATTTTTATAAATAGTTAAAATTAAAAGACAAAATGCCAGGCATAAAAAAAGGATGTCTCTGAAC
>JAQICW010000511.1 GCA_027858355.1 Desulfobacula sp. | reverse complement strand
TTAAAATCAGTTATAACACCCTGCTTTACAAGATGAACCAATTTAAGGTTCATCCGCCTGCATAACAGCAATTAATTTTTTAGCGAGCCCTAAATTATTATCCTTTACTTTATCAATATTTTTAAATATAGATAAAGCTTGTATTGTGTTTTAAAAGTATATTTAATGATGCTTTTAAACAATAAATCAATATTTAAAAGGAGGTAACATGAAAAAGATTACTTGTTTAGTGGTTGTGGCCTTTGCCTTTGCCATGATGTTTTCTACATCAGCATTTAGTGCAAGAGAAACAATTATTAAAATTGGGATCAATGCCCCTATGACTGGGGATATCCCAAAGGTTGGTGAAGGTTCCAAATATGCTGCAATGTTATGGCTTGAAGACATTGAAAAAGCAGGGGGACTTGAAGTTGGCGGTAAAAAATATAAAGTTGAGCTCGTTATTGAAGATAATGAGTCCAAAGCAGAATCAGCAGTAAAAGCAAACACCAAAATGATCACCCAGGATGATGTCCTTGCTATTGTTGGCCCTCAGTCTTCAAAACAGGCAATTCCTGCCGGTGAGGTCGCCAACAAGTATAAAACCGTTATGATCAGTCCCTGGTCCACCAATCCGAACACAACACTTGACAGACCATATGTATTTCGTGGTTGTTTTCTTGATCCGTTCCAGGGACCTGTTATAGCAAATTTTATTACGGATGAATTCGGTTTTACAAAAGCTGCTGTTCTTTATGATGTTGCCTCTGACTACCCAAAAGGACTGGCTGAAGTATTTAAAGAAGCATGGGAAAAAAAACATGGCCCAGGCTCTGTTGTTGCTTATCAAAGCTTTACAACAAAAGACGCGGATTTTTCTTCTCAGTTAACTCAGATTGTTAGATCCGGTGCCCAGGTTCTTTTTACCCCCCAGTATTACAATGAAGTTCCCCTTATCGTTCGACAGGCAAAAGACCTTGGATGGGAAGGTCCCATTGTGGGATCAGATTCCTGGGGATCTGCTGAAACTGTAGAGCTCTGCGGTGAAGCATGCTACGGACTTTTCTTTTCTACACACTATGCAGCAGCAGGCGCCAAAGGCGCAACAAAGGCATTTATTGACAGATATAATGTCAAATATGGATATGTTCCAGATGATGTTGCCGCCCTTACATGGGATGCACTTCATCTTGTCCAGCAGGCCATTCAGAGTGCTGGTAAAATAACTGGAAAAATTGAAACAGACAGAACCGCAGTTAGAGATTCTTTTGCAAAAATTAAAAACTTTGACGGTATTACAGGGAATATGACCTTTACTGAAGAAGGTGATCCCATCAAATGCGCTGTTATTGTAAAAATCAATGATAATGGCGAATATGAGTTTTACAAATCCAGTTGTCCTTAACAGGTCAGGTATTGTTTAATTAATATAATGACTGCCTTGCCTTTTGTGCATGGCAGTCATTATTCTATAGAACAGGAGTTAGTGAATGGAAGCTTTTATAGAATTAGTACAATATATTCTTCAAAACCTGATTAATGCACTCCAGAGAGGCAGTTTTTACGCCGTGATATCCATTGGTTATTCAATGGTTTACGGCGTTTTAATGCTCTTTAATTTTGCCCATGGTGATATTTTTATGGTGGCCACTTATATCGGCTTTGGGATTGCAACACTCTTTCTTGCATTATTTGCCGGGTTTTTGCCTGGACCCCTTATCTTCCTTGCCACTGTTGTTGTTACTATGTTTCTTGCATCCTGGATCGGTGTTTTTGTTGAAGTTGCAGGATACAGACCTTTAAGATCCGCACCCCGTGCATCAGCAGCTATAACCGGCTTGATGATCGGTATTATTTTTGAAACCGGTATCCTGATCCTGCTGGGGGCAAAAAGATTGAGTTTTCCACCATTGATGGAATCCATTGCCTACAATGTCGGTGGTATCTATTTTACCAATGTAAAAGTGATGATTATTATCATATCACTTTTTTTAATGCTTGCCCTTCATGCCTTTATCCAGAAAACAAAATGGGGAATGGCCATGCGGGCAATGTCATATGATTTTCTTGCCGTTCCATTAATGGGTGTATCCATAAACGTTATTGCCCCCTTGACCTTTGCAGTAGGCGCAGGCCTTGCAGCGGTTGCCGGCATTCTCTATGGACAAGCCTACCCGATTCTGGACCCTTATATGGGTGTTATCATTGGATGGAAAGCCTTTGTAGCAGCTATTCTTGGTGGACGAGGATCCATAAAAGGCGCAGCGCTTGCCGGATACCTTATAGGATTTATCGAGATATTTGTTGCCACGATTTTTCCATCAACCCTAAGGGACTTAATCGCCTATTCCATTATTCTTCTCATCCTGACATTCAGACCCAGGGGATTCTTTGGAATGGAACACAGCACAAAATTAAGGCTTTAATTCTTTAACTGCTAAATACAGGAAAATTACATGGAAATCGCAAGAAAATTTATAAACATGTTTTCTAATGTGCCAATACTGGGCTGGCTGCTGGGAATATTTACAGCAGTATTGATAGAGTATTATTGGGGTTATGATTATATCTCATACTACCTTGGATTACCTAAAATACCGGTTTTATTTGGCTCTCTTATTATGCTTAAGGAACCCATGATGATACCCGGTGCAATCGGGTATGATCTTATCGTATATGTTATTCCGATTCTTCTGGTTGCAAAGGCATCCAATTTTTTCACCAATCCTGTCGCAGCCATACTTGAAAGAACACCTTTATGGATGTCATCCATTATTCATTTGGTTTGTTTCTATGGCGTGCTTCACTTATGGGCAGGGATCAATGATTACAGGGTACTCATCGTTAAGCTGACACTAATCTCCATTATCTTGACCATCAGTATCAATGTAATTAACGGATACCAGGGAGAGTTCTCATGCTCCCATCCCGGATTCATGGCTATTGGTGCCTATGTTTCTTCCATCATCACTCTGTATTTTTTTGTAAGTGATAAAACTTTTGGAGCCGCTGTTTTGCCTCCGGCTCTTGGGCCATGGCTTTTTCCCTTTGCCCTTATAGCCGGTGGAATTGCAGCATCACTGGGATCGCTGCTTGTGGCGATTCCTTCTTTCAGAACCCGGGGGGATTATCTGGCCATTATCTCCCTTGCATTTATGTTTATTGTAAAAAGTGCAGTGGAAAACCTTAATATTATCGGTGGTGCCCGGGGGATGGGAGGACAGCCTGATTATGCACCTTTACCAATTATCTTCATCTGGACCATGCTGTGCATCTGGATCATACACAATTTTGTCACCTCTATTATGGGAAAGGCTTTAAATGCTGTTCGAGATGATGAGGCTGCCTCGGAATCCATGACAGTTAAAACCCGAAAAACCAAAATGACAGCGTTCACGTTTGGCGCATTCTGGGCCGGCATTGCCGGCGGGTTATTTGCCCATGTTCTGACCTATATTAACCCTGGCATGTTCAGCATAACCAGGCTTGCCGAAATACTTGCCATGGTCTATTTTGGCGGTCTTAACTCTATTAACGGTTCCATTGTAGGCGCTGTAATTATCAATGTTTTGGGTGAAGCTTTAAGACCGCTTGAACTCTTTAAATGGATTATTATCCCTTTGATTTTAATTTTTGTTATGATTTTTAGACCCTATGGTCTCATTTCCTTTAAGGAAATCAACGCCAAAAGACTGTTAAGATCCAAACACAAAAGAGAACAAGGAGTCTAAGATGTCAGCATTGCTCAATGTAAATAAAATGACACATTATTTTGGGGGCCTGCGAGCTGTATATAATTATAATTTAAATATTGAGCCCCACCAGATTACAGGCCTTATCGGGCCTAACGGAGCTGGGAAGACAACTATATTTAATTTGATTACAGGCGTGTATACGCCGACAGAAGGTTCTATTACCCTTGAGAACGAAAATATCAAAGGACTTGAAACCAATGAAATTGCGGCTAAAGGGTTAGGCCGAACATTTCAGAATCTGGCGCTGTGGCGGCACATGAATGTTCTGGATCATATTAAAATGGCCCACTATTCCCAATTATCCTATGGGCTTATGGGAGCTTTTTTAAATACCCGCAAATGTAGAGAACAGGAATCCCAAATTGAAGAAAATTCCTACCGCCTGCTTGAGCTGTTTGATATCAAACAACATGCCGATCAACTGGTTACCAACTTACCTTATGGGGCACAAAGACGGGTAGAAATGGCCAGAGCCATGGCAACCAAACCGAAAATTTTATTCCTTGATGAACCCACTGCAGGCATGACCCCGGACGAACTGGGGCAAATGATTAAAATTATCCGACAGGTTCATAAGGATTTTGACGTTGCCATTTTTTTGATCGAACATAGGATGAAATTTGTAATGGAATTATGCCAGTATATTCAAACCTTGGTCTTTGGGGAACTTATTGCAGAAGGACCGCCGGAAGAAATACAGAATAATCCTGAAGTTATTGAAGCTTATCTTGGCAAGGAGGATCTAAGCTGATGCAGCTTAAAATTAAAAATTTAAAGGTTTCATACGGAAATATTAAGGCGCTTCATGGAATTGATTTTACAGTTGATGCGGGTGAGATTTTAACCATTATCGGTGCCAATGGTGCTGGAAAAAGTACCACTTTAAGGGCAATTTCCAGAATGGTTCCTGCCCAGCCCGGATCTGTTATTGAATTTGAAGGAAAAGATATCCTTAAATACAGTGCAGATAAAGTTGTCTCAAAACTTGGTATCTGTCATGTTCCCGAAGGCAGAAGGATCTTTGGCAATCTTACTGTAACAGAAAATCTCATCCTTGCCTGTTTTGCAAGAAAAGACACAGATCAGATTGACAAGGACAGACGATGGGTATTTGATCTGTTCCCAAGACTTGAAG
>JAQICW010000679.1 GCA_027858355.1 Desulfobacula sp. | reverse complement strand
AAGTATAAGAAAAAAGGATATTTATAGGATATGGGTAAAATATCAACAATACAGAATATTCCAAAACAGCCATTGGCCGTTATAGCCTATGAAACCATAGTAAGAAAGATAATCTGTCTTGAATATCAGCCAAGCCAGCATCTTGAAGAAAACCAGCTTGTGGAGGACCTGGGTATTGGAAGAACTCCCATAAGGGAAGCCCTTGTCAGGCTGCACAGCGAAAAAATGGTTGAATCCCATCCCAAAAGGGGAGTTATTGTTCGGCCCATAACTTTGCAAAATACCAAGGCAATGTTTGAAAGCATGAAAATTATGGAGCAGGGTCTGGTTGATATAGCCATTAACAAAGACTGCTCAAATTTTATTAAAAAAATGAAAGCATCAAATAAAGAAATTGAAAATGCAATTGTTGCCAATGATGTTTTTGACCTGGTGGAGGCAAATCATGATTTTCATATGAATTTTGCCAGGTGTTCACAAAATGAATTTATCATCCGGGCAGTCCAGGATGTAAGAAGCGAGGCAAAACGCCTATCCTATTTGTCCTATGCCAATATTATTGATCCTCAAAAGCCTCTTAAAGCCCATTATGACTCTGTATTTCAGGAACATGAACAAATAATCAATTGTCTTATGGAAAAAGATGAAACCCGGCTGAAAGACCTCATTGAACAGCATATTATTACTTTCCGGCAGCGGATAATTATTTTTATGACATCCTGATTTAATTTTTAGGGAGTGCAAACTCTTATAAAATATTATTAACCCCAAAAAAGGAGAAAGAGATGAAAAAATTATTAATTGTTTTAACCGGCCTCATGTTTGCTTTGACCTTGTTTTCCAATGCCATGGCACAAACCAAGTGGGATCTGCACCTGAATTATCCTGCTGGTAATTTTCACTCCAAGGGCGCACAAAGATTTGCCGATGAAGTTGCCAAAGCCACTAACGGTGAACTTACCATTGTTCTTCATCCGGGTGCGTCATTGGGATTTAAGGGTCCTGAGCTTTTAAAAGCCGTTGCTGAAGGCCAGCTTGCCGTTGCTGAAATTCCCACGGGCATGGTTGAAGGGGATGCCCCTGTCCTTGCTTTGACAGCACAGCCTTTTATTTCCACAAATGCTTTTGAGCAGCGTCTTCTTTATCAGCTTTCCAAACCCGTATATGCTGAAACCTTAAAAAAATTCAACCAGATAACTCTTTATACCTCTGTATGGCCCTTTTCCGGCATCTATACCCAGCGCCAAATCCAGTCTGAATCTGACTTAAAAGGATTAAAAATGCGGGTTTATGATGGTACTGGCCTTTCCTTTGGAGAGGCCACGGGCATTGCAGCGAGGAAAATGCCTTTTTCAGAAGTATATCCTGCCATGAAAGCAGGTCTTCTGGATTCCATGTACACCTCTTCTCCCTCCGGCGTTGATGCAAAAGCATGGGAAGTTTTAAAGTATTTTACCCCGATAAATATTGTTGGTCCTGTGAACATGATCAATGTCAACCAGGCTGCCTGGGATAAACTGGATAAAAAAATTCAGACAATTGTTCTTGAAATTGCAGCGCAGATGGAAGATGACATGTGGAACCTTGCAGGGGACATGGACCGTAAAAGCCGGGCAACTCTTATGGAAAACGGTATGACCATCAGTCCTGTGAGCAAGGCATTTCGTGCCCAGCTCAATGCTATTGGTGAAAAATTAAGAGGCGAATGGGCAAAGAAAGCAGGTAAAGATGCCCAGGGCATTCTAAGTGAATATTACAAAATTACAGGCCGGTAGAAAGATAGTGAATCTTAACTAAATTAATTTTATGGTAATGGACCCTTAAACCAGGCCATTACCATAAATTCTGGTGATCTTAATGAATAAACTTGTAAAATTGTCAGACAATTTAAGCAACCTTATGGCAAATATCTCTGCTGTCATTTTAGGGCTGATGTCTATTTTGATTTTAGTGGAAATTTTTTTATGGAATCTATTTGAAAAGACAACCTTGATCGCTGATGAGTACAGTGCCTATGGCCTTGCAGCAATTATTTTTCTGGGAGCGGGATATTGTCTTAAGGAAAAAGGCCATATCAGAATAACCCTGGTCCTGGGATTTCTGCCCCAAAAGCTGACCCGCGTCATTACCTTTATTTCCACACTGATTACCACTGTTTTTATGGGATATTTGTGGTGGTATCTTTTTAAAATGGTTAACTCCTCCATAAGGTATGAATCAACATCAGGAACCTTGACCAACACTCCTTTATGGATTCCCCAGGCAGTCATGCTGGTGGGTGCCGGCTGCTTTTTTATCCAGCTTGCAGCCACAACCATAAAAACCTGGCAGGCAATTGCAACCAACGAGGAGGTTGTATAATGGAACCAGACCTTTTTGTCATGTCTTTTGTGGTGTTTGGCGTTCTTTTTTTAGCCCTGTCTGCCGGTATCTGGGTCGGGTTTTCTCTTTTTATTGTCGGCTTTGTCGGCATGACCTTCTTTTCTTCCCTGCCTGCTGGAAACAATATGGCATCTTCAGCCTGGGCAACCATAGAAAAATGGGAATATGTGGCATTGCCCCTGTTTATTTTGATGGGGGAGATATTATACCGGTCCGGGATTTCGGAAAAACTTTTCAAGGCCCTGGTCCCCTGGCTTTACCGTCTTCCAGGCGGGCTTTTGCTCATGAATATTGTGTCATGCACTCTTTTTGCCGCAGTCTCCGGTTCAAGCGCAGCCACAACAGCCACTGTGGGCAGAATTACCCTGGCAGAGTTTGACAAACTGGGTTATGATAGAAGCCTTTCCATGGGTTCCCTTGCCGGAGCAGGTACATTGGGTTTTTTGATACCCCCCTCTTTGATCATGATTGTTTATGCAATTTTAGCCGAGGTTTCCATCGGAAAAATGTTTATGGCAGGCATTTTACCGGGTTTGCTTCTTGCCGGGATTTATTCTGCCTACATCATTTACCGGGGAATTAAAAATCCTGAAATTGCACCGCAGACCCAGGATAGTTATTCATGGGCAGACCGGTTACTGGGACTTAAGGACCTTGCTCCCACTTTAATCCTTATCCTGGTGGTTCTAGGAAGTATTTACGGGGGTTACGCAACCCCGACTGAAGCTGCTGCGTTAGGTGTTTTCGGGGCCTTTGTTTTTGCAGTCTTAAACAGTCAGATGACGGGAAAAATTATTTTTGAATGTCTTAAAGGGGCAGTTAAAACCAATGCCATGATCATGCTCATCGTTGTGGGTGCGGGTTTTTTATCCAGAGTAATGGGATTTTTAGGAATCCCGGCCGCAATCACCCTTGCAATAACCCAATTGAATCTTTCGCCATACATGCTCATGCTTTTTCTTGGAGGTGTTTATCTTTTGCTGGGATGCCTTTTAGACGGGTTTTCCATTGTTGTCATGACACTGCCTATTGCTCTTCCCATGGTTACTGCCGCAGGATTTGATCCCATATGGTTTGGAATTTATCTTATTTTAATGGTGGAAGTAAGTCAGATAACACCTCCTGTGGGATTTAACCTTTTCGTGATACAGGGGCTGACAGATGAGCCCATTATGAACATCGCCAGATATGCGTTGCCATTCTTCTTTTTAATGTTATTGGCAACGGCAATTATAACGATTTTCCCGGAAATTGCATTGTATCTTCCAGAACTCATGATAAAAAAATGATAAGGGGGTGAAGGATGAAAGTAATGGATTTAAACTGTGACATGGGCGAAAGCTTTGGTGCATACAAGCTTGGCATGGACGAGCAGGTCATGAAGCATATCAGTTCAGCTAATATTGCCTGCGGCTTTCATGCCGGAGACCCGCTGGTAATGGATAAAACGGTTAAAATGGCAGTTGAAAATAGTGTTGGAATCGGCGCACATCCTGGTTATCCTGATCTTTTGGGATTTGGCCGCAGGAATATGGCTTGTTCTCCAGAAGAAATCCAGCACTATCTTGTTTACCAGGTCAGTGCCATTAAAGGGTTTTGCCAGGTGCATGGGGCAAAACTTCAACACGTTAAACCCCATGGAGCTCTCTATCTTGATGCCGTTGAAAATGAAATAATAGCCCAGGCTATTGCCAAAGGGATAATGAGTCTGGACCCGGATCTTTATTTTGTTGCCCTGGCAGGGAAAAAAGGGGGAACGATGAGGCGCATGGGAGAACAACTGGGGCTTAAAGTTGTCTATGAAGCTTTTCCTGACCGGGCCTATACTTCTGAAGGGACCCTTGTGTCCAGAAAACAGCCAGGAGCCGTTATTTCAGATCCAGATGAAGTGGCACAAAGAGCCCTTGATATGGCAAATGGATTTGTAACAGCCGTGGATGGGACAAATATTGAACTTGAAGTGCAGACCCTTTGTGTGCATGGAGATACGCTTGGTGCTGTGAATCTGGTCGCAAATATCAGAAAAACTCTTGAAGCAAATAATATAAAAGTAAAACCCATGGGGGAAAATCTGGATCATGGAACCGGGATTATTTGAAAAAGCAGTATATCGCCTGGCAGGAGATACGGGCCTTCTTGTTGAATTTGGGGAGGGTATTGATCCTCAAATAAATACAAAAGTCAGGACCATGGCGTGCGCCCTGGAAAAAAACAGACCCAAAGGTGTCATGGAAATGATTCCAACCTACAGGGCTCTTTTATTTATCTATGATCCTGAAGTTACAAATCCAGACCTGCTTTGCAACCTGATTGAAATAGTTGAAAATACCCTTGAAAATATAGAAAGCCAACCATTCAAAATAGTAGAAATTCCGGTTTGTTATGCAAAAAAATTTGGTCCTGACATGGAGAATGTACAAAAAACCCATGGATTGACAGCGGAACAAGTCATCCATCTTCATTCAAAACCTGAATATCTTATTTATATGGTGGGATTTACACCTGGGTTTGCTTTTTTAGGCGGGCTTGATGAAAAATTGTATACCCCAAGACTTGCAACGCCACGCATGCATGTACCTGAAGGCTCTGTGGGAATAGCAAATAACCAGACAGGAATGTACCCCATAGCAAGCCCCGGCGGTTGGCAGCTCATCGGAAGAACCCCTTTGAAACTTTTTGCACCGGATCGAGCCAACCCGTTTCTCTATAAGGCAGGAGATAAAATAAAGTTTAAGCCAATATCAGAACCAGAATATGACCTGCTTGCACAAAAGGAGAAGAGCTGATGAAAGCATTGAAAGTTCTGGCTCCGGGAGGATTTACCACGGTTCAGGACAGGGGAAGATTCGGATATCAGCAAATGGGCGTTCCCGTTTGCGGTGTGCTTGATTCTTTTGCCTTTACCTGTGCAAATATCCTGGTGGGAAATAATGAAAATCAAGCGGTTCTTGAAATCACGGTAATGGGACCGTCCCTGGAAATAACAAAAGCAATGGACATCGCCCTTACGGGTGCTAAAATGGGGATGACCTTGAATGATAAACCAATTGAGCAATGGAAATCCATACGGGTAAACCCGGGCGATATTTTGACGATTTCACAGATTCAATCTGGATGCAGAGCCTATCTTGCTTTAAGCGGGGGGCTGAAAGTCCCCAGGATCATGGGCAGTTATTCAACCTATGTGGGTGGCAAAATCGGCGGGTTTATGGGAAGGCCTCTGCAAAAAGGGGATATCCTTGAAACCAATAATGCCAGAGTTTTGGATAAACCACGTTCCACACCTATGGATTATATACCCCAATACCCTTCCAATGTCGTTATCCGTGCTATCTTAGGACCCCAGGACGACTACTTTGATCAAGGTATGATCTCTTTGTTTGAAACAGGATATATGGTTACGGCAAAGGCTGACCGCATGGGATACCGTTTGCAGGGAGCTCCTGTACCCATAAAGGGGGACATGCCTAAAAGCATTGTTTCAGAACCGTCAATGCCCGGAAGTATTCAGATACCACCTGATGAACAACCCATAATTTTACTGGTTGAACAGACTGTTGGCGGATATGCCAAAATTGCAACAGTGATTTCCACAGATCTGTCAAATGTGGCACAGACAACCCCTGGGGATACAATAACATTTGAAAAGACTGATTTAAAAACTGCACATACTCTCTATATGGAAGAAAGAAATAAAATAAACAAATTAAAAAATTGTTTTTAAGCGGATAAAGGTATTCAGGAAAACTGGCTAATTGAGCCCTGAACTGGATTGATGATTTTCAATACACATCTTGAAGTTCAATTTTGAATATGAAAGTTTGTCCATGCCCTAAATTTATGTTTTTTATTACATAAAAACCCAACTCTTTTATCTATTCAGCACCCTCTAATACCATAGTATATTCAGCATTTTCTTTAATTTTGGATTCGCTTACATAGTCAACATGGAATTTTCCATTTACATACAATTGGGTTTGGTCTCCATAATGTTTGCTTGCAGGAATTCCAGAGTTACCTGTTGGAATAACTGAAAATGAATTATCCCATTGAGAAAGGTCATAAACATGTCTTTGGGAAGGGCCGTGGTTTACTTTAAAAGGTTTTCTAAAATCATATGCATATTGAGGGATAGTATGAATACTGCCTCCAAGTTCATAGGGGCCTTTGTTTAAATTAAATACCATGTCAAGAATCTTTACAGAACCTAAAGGGTGATTCAAGGTAAAGGTGTGCATTTTGCCCCATTCCCATGAGTCAATTTTTGCACCCAATTCCTTCTCAAGTTTAGCTATGGAATCTGAAAAACTCTTTTGAATAATATCAGTAAAAGTCTCTTTTTTATCTGTATTTATATTATCAAACCATTGAGAATCTGTATTCCAAATTTGCTCAACAGCAAAACCCACTGCATGTTTGTTTTTAATATACCCTTGATACAGGTCATCGCCCATTTGATCTTTAAAAGTATTTTCAATAAAATAAAGTTTAAAATTTTCAAAAATTGCTGCTGCACTGCTCTTTGACTCCATTGAAAAATCCCAGGCTTTAAGTATTGAGAGTGCATCTTTTTCAAGCTTGGTTAAATCAGAGCTTTTGTTTGTCTCAGCAATAATCTCTTTTATTAAAAGTTCAGAAAATTTTGATTTCATATCAACTTGCATTGTTTTTATATCTTCAATGGAAAACTTATCTTTTGATTTAAGGATTTCATTAATTCTATCAAGACGATAAGGGCCGCAAAAACCCCATTTATTAATATAGTATGGGAAATTTTCTGCAGTAAAATAATTTGCTGATGAAACAAAGCCTTTATCTGGATTATAAGAAATGGGGCGTTCATCAAAGGGAACGACTCCTTTCCATTCATGTTCTCCTGTCCAGCCGGGTTGGACACTAGTTCCATCATTTGATGGACGGATAGGGATTCCTGCTGCACAAACAAGGCCTATATTGCCTTTTGTGTCCGCATAAACAATATTCTGACTGACAGCTATGAATTCTTTTGCTGCTGTTTTAAACTCATCAAAATTTTCAGCCTTATTTAAAAGATAAACACCTAAAAGCTCATTACTGTATTCAAAACCCTGCCATTTAGCAGAAATCACCAGATCTTTAATATCTTCTTTTAATTCAGAAACAATGGGGCCATGTCCTGTATATCGGATATCAATCTCTTTTGAATCTTTCCCTTTTATTTTTATTATCTCTTTTTTTGTTCTTATTTTTTTCCATTCACCCTTGTACAGATATTCATCAGGATTATCAGGATTAATTTTTTCAACAAAAAAATCAAGGTTATCAACCATCACATTGGTCATACCCCAGGCAATATTATCATTGTGGCCGGCTATTATAAAAGGGGCTCCTGGAAGCGCAACACCTGTAACATTTAATTTTCCTTTTATATTCTGGTGCATTTGAAGCCAGATTCCTGGAGAATTTAGCCCTAGATGCATATCATTTGCTAAAATCGGTTGTTGAGTGGTGCTTTTCGCTCCTGAAACTGCCCAGTTATTACTTGCTTTCAGTACCTGAACCCCAAGGTGACTTATCGTATCTTTGCTTAAAACAAAATCTTTGTATAATTTATCAATAAGATCTGCCTTAACATAATCCGGAAAACTCGGGGAATGTTTATCAAACTTCGGTGTTATTTCTTCTATTAAGGCGGTTCCCAATTTCTTCTCAAGGTTACTGATAACAATTTCAGAATCCCAGCCTCCTGCCAGATCCCAGGCCATATATCCAATCAAATTAAGTGTATGAAGAGGCTCCCATTTATCCGGGGTATATCCTAAAATATTATATTCCAAAGGAAAATTTCCTTTATGCTCCTTTATATAATAATTTACACCTTGAGCATAGGCATCAAGGTGTCCTGATAATTCTTCTGAAACTTTACCAAGAACCATTTTTGATTTTTGAGAAATATCCAGGGTTCTAAAAAGTATATCTGCCTTGAGCATCTTTTCCCCATAGATCTCACTTAACCTGCCCATAG
>JAQICW010000450.1 GCA_027858355.1 Desulfobacula sp. | reverse complement strand
CTTTTAATTCATCTCGGCAGGGGCCCAACATGTTGTGCCCCTGCCGAGATGAGTACATATTTCAGCTTTTACCTACTTCTATTAACAAAAAGCGTCTTCCTATTCTAGAAGACGGCAATGCATTTGTTGTGAAATCTGATGTCCTCATTGAATTAACAAAATATTGCCATCAGGAGCATCCGAATTTAAGAAAAGTCAGCTCTTATGCTCATGTCAAGGATATCCTCAAGAAGCCTGATGATGAATTGAAACGGCTTGCCGACGCTGGCTTTACAATGGTATATGTGGGTATTGAGAGCGTGGATGACCAGGTCCTAAAAGACTGCAACAAAGGGGCAACCCAAGACGATTATGCTTTGGCTGCCCAGAAATGCCATCAGGCAGGAATTGACTGGTCCGGGATCTTCCTGCTGGGTCTTGCCGGGAATGACCCGGAAAAAAGTCACAGGCATGCTGTTGAGTCAGCAAAATTGATAAATCGTATGGTCCCACCCATGCCAAGGAAGTGGTATATTTCCCCTCTCACATTGGAGATGACCCCGGGGTCAGAGATACTCGCACAGAATATAGAAAACAAATTCCATCCATGTACTCCAACCCAGGTTTTAGAGGAATTGTATACCCTGATAGATAATACAGCCGACGACCTGACCGATTGCATATTCAACACGAATCATGCTTCCAATTATCTGAGTTTGAAAGGTGAGCTGGGGAAAGATAAAAAAGACTTTTTATACAGAATTGAAGCCGGTATCAAAGATCCGAAGGTCAGGCGCCCTGAATACATGCGTGGACTGTAAATAGCAGGAAAAAGGATAAGGCTCTCTCTATCCGATTTTTTGCTGGTATCCAGAATGTCGTCCGGTTGTCAGCCCTTAAGTCATTATTGTATTTTATCAATTGTTATGCGGAAAACCGAGCGTATTTTCAGTATCTAAAGAATCTCTTCATCAAAAAATTGCAGTAGAACTTTTAACTGTCATTATCCAATGGTTAGCCACCAGAAGACGTTCAAGATATCAATCAATGGAATTCCTGAAGTTCTGACAGATCAAACCGAGGTAAATTGAGGAGAGGACTACTTGCAAGGCAAACACGGTTTTTCAGCAGAATCAACACCCAAGACTTTCCTCTGTGAGTCCAATTTATTCATTTATCATATGTTGTGGCCTGCTTGCTCTGGCCTCAAAAGCAAATTCAACGCATAGGAATTGAAGGGTTGCAAAACTCATAAAGACTGGATAAAAAAGCTCATGGAATTTCAATTTAGAAAGCCAGATGGGTATGCAGATCCGATTCCATTAAGACGTCAGAAAAAATGGGACCTGATAATAAATGCTTTCATGAAAGATCAGCTTGAAGAATTAAAAGAAATTTACAGAACAGGGACAAGAGGAAGAATTTTCGCTGAATTGGTAAAGAAAATGTTTGATATTCTAAAAATTATCAACAAGCCGGAACCAATATTTGATCAGATAGAACCAAATAAATGGTATCTTGATTTTGCATTAAGGCATGATGATATAAAGATCAGAACTCATGAATTTTATAATCCTGACTACATTTTTGGCGATGGCACATGGATTGAGGTAACTTTGTCAGAAAATACAGCCTATAAAAAATTATTTCGTTATGGGCATCAGGCACCGCTACTTAATGTGCTATGGCTGGACGAAGATAAGGGGCTTCATAAAAAGTTTTGCAAGAATGTCGAATTCCCAAATGCTCAAGTGGTAAATATTAATAAATATTTTCCGAATCTGAGAAAAGCACCCCGAGGGAAAGATTTGATAAACAGATTTCAGAAACTTAAAAATCTTAAAGGAATTATTGGATAAAATATGATTTTTCAAGAAACACCGACAGGATATGAAAAGACCATACTTTCTGATCTCCAAGGTGCCTGGAGTGTTTTTCGTGAGGTAGTGTCAGATACTGGCGGCTTTGAGGGCGCTGGTGATGTGCTGTTTCATACCGACGAAGCCATGAGCTGGGAGGTCGTCAGGAATTTAAAGCTTATGCCACCCTTAATATTGATAGTTCGGAATCTTTGTAACCAGGGAAACACCCCTGAAGAAATTTTGCAGTGTCTTAATATGATTAATGAGATTCTTGAAAAAACACTTGAAATATATCCGGAATAGTTAGATGAAAACTCGAGACTGGGAAGAATATCTTTCAAATAAATTCGCTTTTCCGTTTATGGCAATAAGAATTAATGATGCCGATAAGGGTGTCTGGGAAGGATTGAAAAACGACAAATCGTTTGGTTTAGGCCATACTTTGATAGTTATTTGCGTGGAATCCGAAGACGATTTTTATGGCATAATTGTCAAAGTCAGGGAAGGAAAGCAAACCCGCTTTGTCCCCATACTGGATTTAGAAATGATAGATACTAAAGGAATGAATAAACAATATTTTGAAGAATATGCAGAATGGTTTGCAAATGAGTAAAAAAAAACAAATGAGAAAAGTGGATTGAATATATGAAAAATAAGGCTCCTTCTTGGATTGATGTAAAAAAACAGATCAAAAAATTTGATAAGCAGCAATTGATTGATCTTGTCAGAGATCTTTATCAATTATCATCAGACAATAAAATATTTTTTAACACTCGTTTTTCATTGGGTGAAGATCCTCTCGAAACCTATAAACAAATTATCCAAAATTCAATGAATCCATCCCTTGAGGATAATGAGATATTAAATATCAAGATTGCAAACAAGTCAATTAAAAGTTATTCAAAAGCAGTAGATAAGCCAAAAGGTGAAGCGGAATTAATGATTTTTTATGTTGAATGCGGAAATAATTTTACTTTAAGCTATGGTGATATTGATGAGGATTTTTATGATTCAGTGCTTGATATGTATGAACTGGCAATTGAGACCGTTCAAGAACTTCCTATTGCCGAGCAAAAGGATTTTAGGGAGCGTCTGTATGAAATAATGGAATCAGGGTCCGGTATCGTTTGGGGATATTCTGATGGTTTATCAGGACTGTATCATAAAGCTTTCCCGGGTGAGGTTTAAGTTTTAACCAAGAGAATCATAGAAAGAAAACAGAAAAAATCATGACACTATCAATACAAGAATCAGACTGGAACTATTGTTCCAATAATACGTTGGATTTAGGCTTCAAGGGTCTGTAACAAATGCGAGTTTCCGTTATTTTCCAATCTATTTGGCATGGCAATAATATTGCCTGGAAGTTCCCGGCGAGTT
>JAQICW010000449.1 GCA_027858355.1 Desulfobacula sp. | reverse complement strand
AACTCGCCGGGAACTTCCAGGCAATATTATTGCCATGCCAAATAGATTGGAAAATAACGGAAACTCGCATTTGTTACAGGCCCTTGAAGCCTAAATCCAACGTATTATTGGAACAATAGTGCAAAATCATTTCTATGATTTCAATATCTTCAATAAAGCTAATGATTTTCATCGAACCATTGCATTTTTTACAAATCAATGGATTTATCGCACCCTTTTGCTAATATTCCAAAAGCAATGGCTGCCGGGAAATATCCAATAAAAGTCGGAGCCCCTGCTCGCAACGCTTTCTTAACTTCATCCTTTATCCTTCCAAATTATCATTAGTGACTATTGTAGTAACTACTATAAAATTGTCAAAATTTCAAATGAAAATTGACCATGCCATATTTGTGGATGACTCATAGAGGAGGTTTGCTCGCAAAGTTATCCATAGACAAGGCGTAAAAATTCTTGAAACCGGAATGTACTGTCTTACAAGAGGCCTACGCTTATAGGTTCACAAGAATTTGCAGCAACACACTAGATTTTGCAGTAGGTCATTAGATGGGTGAATTTCCGACCAAAGATCAGTATAGATTGAAATAGTTTTTAGTTCGTCCCGGAGAAGCAATGTCCCTTTTTAAATAATCAACAAAGGTTCTCTCGGTAAGATTGAGTTTCTTAGCATTAAGTTGCACCAAAGATATCTTATTTATAATTGCTTTTTTCGATGTTTCAATCAGTACAATTTTACCTCTTTCTATATCCTTTCGAACAAAATGAGCTGCAACAAGCCCCATACCCAAATCACTTTTTATACCGGACACAACGGCTTGATGACTATCCACAGTCAATACACGATTTAGCGTTACTGAATATTTATTAAAATGATGCTTAAACCAGCTTCGAAGCGTCGAAGATGCTTTTTGGTAGGAGATAAAATTCCTTGATGACAGATTTTTAAATGAATGGTCTCCTTGAATTTCTTCTTCATAATACAATTTGGAACAAGCCATAACCACTTTTTCATCCAACAAGGATTCAATCTGATAAACACCGAAATCTTCAAACACCTGATCACGGGTTAAATAAATATCCACAAGACTAAAATCAAGTTCCCCACTTCTAATCATGGGAAAAATTTCACTTGGATGACCCAACTTCATTGTAAATATGACTTCAGGATATTTTTTTCTAAATGATGCAAACATCCCTGGTAAATAGGATTTACCAAACTCAATGGGAGAGCCCATTCGTATCATACCAAAAGGACTTTGTTTGGCTTGCTGAATCTTTTTAATGCGAACCTCAAGGGTTTCAACAAATGGTGCTAATATTTCAAACAACTGGGTGCCAGCGAATGTGGGAACCAAGGATTTATGGAGTCGCGTAAACAAAGAAATGTTAAGCTCAGCTTCAAGTTTTGTGAGGGCCTGGCTCACAGCCGAAGGCGTTATATTCAATTCCTTGGCTGCAGCGACCACGCTTTTATTTTTAAAAATAAAATAAAAGGTTTTCAGTTTGTTAAAATCCAGTAGCATAAGTACAACTTAACCTAAAAGTAAATTATTATAATTTTGCTTAATACTAAATATGCGCTATAGTAGCAAGACAAATCAGGGTATCACATTTTAAAACTTGGCGAGAGCCCTGATTAACATGGATTTATAAACCAAAAAAGCGATAAATGGATCGAGGGTTAACAAAGGTTTCTTTGAATCGGTCTTAAGAATTGCTTAAAAATAAAGAGAGCTGTTCATCAAATTTAAAAATTAGTTTTACCATGCAAGCAGCACACTTACATATAACTAATTTTTACTCCCCTCTGATTAACAGCTCATTTATTTTTTATGAATTGCAGTACTATCTTAAATTCTAAGGGATCGTTAAAAAATAACTTCACATAATCTGTTTACAAAAACCCCTAAAACACTGGGTATTTTGCAAACAAAATGTGAACAAAGGCAATGCGCAGCTTTGCCCCTAACTAATTTTTGAGCCGATCCTAAGTGTATTTTCTAACAAAATTTTTCTGCGTGATGGCAGGATACCAATCTTTCAGCCACTGTTCTTAATTGCGGCGCATCATGTTTACACATATCTGTCATATGTTGACATCGCTGATGAAAAGTACATCCCGATGGTGGATTCAAAGGAGATGGGATTTCTCCTCTCAACCTTATTTTATCAATCCGATGGTGTTTATCCACATGGGGGGTTGCAGCCAATAATGCCCTTGTGTAGGGATGAATTGGATTGTCAAAAATAACTTCTTTTGTACCTTGCTCCACTGGACGGCCCAAATACATCACCATGACATCATCTGAAATCAATCTTACGACACTTAAGTCATGCGAAATAAATAAATAGGCCAGGTTCATCTCATCCTGAAGATCCATAAGAAGATTTAATGCCTGGGCTTGAACTGACACATCAAGAGCAGAAACAGGTTCGTCAGCAACAACAAGTGCCGGATTCAGCATTAACGATCTTGCGACAGCGATTCTTTGACGTTGGCCACCGGAGAACATATGAGGGTATCTGGTATATTGTTCAGGACTTAGCCCTACTTTCTTCATCATGGCAAGAGACTTCTCATGCCGTTCATCCCGGGTTAAATTCGTATTGATCTTCAAGGGCTCTTCCAGAATTGCCCCCACTTTTTTTCTGGGATTTAAAGATCCATAAGGGTCTTGAAATACAATTTGAACCGTGCTTCGCAACTTATTCATGGCCGCAGGATTACTTGTAACTGCATTAATTCCCCCGACTTCAAATTCGCCTGAAGTGGGTCGTTCAATCATGGTGATTAATCTTGCCAATGTTGATTTTCCACACCCGGATTCGCCTACTACTGAAAAAGTTTTACCCCGTTCAATACTGAAAGATGCACCGTCCAATGCTTTCAAAATCGATTTTTTCTTAAAAAATATTCCCTCTTTGATGGTATAATATTTTTTAAGATCTCTGGCTGTAATTATTGTCGTATCATTCATACTGTGGGACTCCATTTAACAGTGGAAAATGGCATCTGTAAGCACTATCGCCATCGTGAAACAATACAGGGCTTGTTATTGAACATTTTTCTTTTGCAAACTTACATCGTGGATGGAAAAGGCATCCGTCTGGCCGATTATATTTTCCAGGGACAAGACCCGGAATAGTGGGAAGGCGCTTATTAGAATTCACATTCCGCTCAGGCAAAGAGCCTAGCAAGGCATCGGTATAAGGATGTCTGGGTGCTGTAAAAATATTGTTTGCACTATTTTTTTCAACCACCTGGCCCGCATACATTACGACGACATCCTCAACAGTTTCAGCAATCACTGCCATGTCATGTGTAATTAAGATCAGCGCCATATTCTTTTTTTTCTGAAGGTCGATTAAAAGATCCAGAATTTGCGCTTGTATGGTTACATCCAATGCGGTTGTGGGCTCATCTGCGATAAGCAGCGTAGGATTACAGGCAATGGCCATGGCAATCATTACCCGCTGACTGATCCCTCCGGATAATTGATGGGGAAAAGAATGCATTCGCTCTTCCGGAGCTGGAATTCCCACTTGTTTTAACAAATCAATTGCCCTGTCTTTGAGCTCTTTTCTTGAGCCGCCTTCATGAATTTTTAAGGCTTCTACCAATTGAAATTCAACGGTAAAACATGGGTTGAGACTTGTCATGGGTTCCTGAAAAATCATGGCAATCTCTTTACCCGTAATCCGCCGTTTCTTTTTATCTGAAATACTCAACAAGTCTTTATTATTGAAAACAAGGGTATCTGCCTCAATAATTCCAGGATAAGGAATCAGACCCATCATAGCCAGCATGGTCACGCTCTTTCCAGATCCAGATTCTCCAACGATCCCTAAAATTTTCCCCTCACCTAAAGACAGTTCAACATCTGAGACTGCCTTAAAACCATCAAAATCAACTGAGAGGTTTTTAATTTCTAATATTTGATTCATAATCTCTTCTCAAATGACATTTATTACCGCTTCATTTTCGGATCAAGTGCATCACGAAGACCGTCACCTGCCAGGTTAAACGCAAGTACTGTTAATAAAATGGCAAGCCCTGGAAAAGTGACCACCCACCAGGCCCGTTGAACAAACTGCAACGCATTGGCAAGCATTGCTCCCCATTCAGGGGTGGGTGGCTGTGCCCCCATACCCAGGAAACCAAGGGCAGCTGCATCTAAAATAGCAGTTGAAAATCCCAACGTGGCCTGAACAATCAAAGGTGCCATGCAGTTTGGTAAAATAACCTTAAACATCATCCTGAATGGCCCTGATCCACACACTCTGGAGGCGGTTACATAATCTTTATTCTTTTCAGACATCACAGATGCCCGTGTTAAGCGGACATAATAGGGAAGCACAACAATAGCAATCGATATTATGGCATTTCTTAGGCTGGGGCCTAAAATAGCGACAATGGCAAGCGCCAGCAGCAGACTGGGCAGAGCAAGGATGATATCCATCAGCCGCATGACAAGAATCTCAAAGAATCCACCAATATATCCTGAGGTGATGCCCAATAAAATGCCTACGGCAAGAGAGATGGTTACAACAATGAGGCCAACAAAAAGACTTAAGCGGGCACCATACATCAATCGTGACATGATATCGCGACCGACATCATCTGTGCCGAGTAAAAATTTGCTGCTCCCGCCATCCATCCAAACCGGTGGTTTGAGTAACGCATCCCGGTATTGTTCAAAGGGATCATGCGGGGCAATAACATTTGCAAAAACCGCAATAAGTATCGCAAATATAATAAAATACAACCCAATAACCGCACCCCTGTTCTCACTGAAATAGGTCCAGAACTCCTTAAGCGGATGAGGAGGTGCTGAATTATCCGGGATTATGATTGTAGTTTCACTCATATTAAATTCCTAACTGGTATAACGAATACGGGGATTGATAACTCCATAAAGGATATCCACCACTAAATTTACAAGAATAATGATCGTTGCAATAATGAGAATCCCCCCTTGGATGGATGGATAATCACGCCGACTGATCGATTGTAAAATCCATTTGCCAACACCTGGCCATGCAAAAATCGTTTCCGTCAGAATGGCACCAGCCATAAGAGTTCCGGTCAGGAGACCAATGACCGTAATTACGGGTATCATCGCATTTCGCAAGGCATGAACCATAATCACACGCATTGGAGAAACCCCTTTGGCTCTAGCGGTTCTGACGTAATCTTCTTGTAACACTTCAAGCATGGAAGACCGTGTCATTCTTGCAATAACGGCTAGAGGGATTGTGCCTAAAACGATGGAAGGTAAAATCAAATGGCTTACGGCTGATTTAAATGCACCCGGTTCATCCGATCGAAATGCATCAATCAGCATAAAGCCGGTATCCACATCGATCCAAAAAAGGGGCGATAATCGTCCGGAAACCGGTGTCCAACCCAGATGGACAGAAAAGAATAGTATCATTAATAGTCCCCACCAAAAGATGGGCATTGAATACCCGGTAAGTGAGGCGCCCATGACACCATGATCGAAAATTGTCCCCCTTTTTACCCCTGCTATCACCCCGGCAGGCAGTCCAATCAAAATAGCAAAAAGCATGGCGCACATAGATAATTCAAACGTAGCGGGAAAAAGAACTAAAAATTCTTCAAATACGGGTTTTTTTGTTACAAATGATTTACCTAAATCGCCTTGAACCACATTTCCTATATACCGTAAGTATTGTATATAAAGTGGTTTATCTAAACCCATTTCTGCTTTAATGGCTGCATGACGTGCTGGGTCTATCCCACGTTCTCCGGCACGGAGTTCAACAGGATCACCAGGTATTAAATGAATTAAAGAAAAAGTAAGCAGGGTAATGCCAATAAAAGCAGGAAAAATATGAACAAATCGTCTTAAAAAAAATTGAATCATGATAACATCACATTCTTAAAGTAAAGGGGCGGTATGACAAAATGCATCGCCATACCGCCATTAATCATTAAATCGACTTTTAACTATTTAAGATCTACACCGTAAAATACATGTCCGCCAAAAGGATCAATTTTGTATCCGACTACGTTTTTAGCCATGGGCATGTACACGATTGAATGTGCAATGGTTACCCAAGGGGCTTGTTCTTTGAAAATCATCTGAGCTTCTTCATATAGCTTGGTTCTTTTTTTAATATCTGTAGTCTGTTTGGCTTCCATCAGCCGATCATCAAAAGGTTTGTAACACCAACGGGCTCTATTTGCTCCCGCTTTAGCAGCATCGCATCCCAAAAGAACTGCAAGAAAATTATCTGGATCGCCATTATCACCTGTCCATCCTAGGAGGACTGTTTGATGTTCGCCATTATTAGAACGTTTAAGATATTCTCCCCATTCAAAAGTAACAATCTTAGCTGTTACACCAATATTTGCCCAGTCTGCCTGGATAATTTCAGCCATTCTTCTGGCATTGGGGTTATAAGGACGTTGTACCGGCATGGCCCAGATGTCAGTTTCAAACCCATTCGGGAAACCTGCTTCAGCTAATAATTTCTTAGCAGCCGCTGTATCATATTCATAGTCTTTTACTTTATCATTGTACGACCACATGGTTGGCGGAATTGGATTTTTAGCAATTTTACCGGAACCCTGGAATACGGCATCCATGATGGCTTGTTTATTAATTGCCATGTTCAATGCCTGACGAACTTTAACATTATCAAATGGTTTTTTTTCAGTATTAAACGCCAGGTAGCCTACATTCAACCCTTCTGCTTGCATCAAATTGATATTGGTATCTTTAGCCATTGCAGCAAGATCAGCTGGGTTTGGATATGGGATCACATGTGCTTCACCAGCTTGTAATTTTGCATACCGGACTGATGCATCTGGAGTGATTGAGAAAACAAGTTTGTCTATTTTTGCACGGCCCTTCCAATATTTTTCATGGGCAACGTATCTAATTGAAGAATCTTTCTGGTAAGAAACAAATGCAAAAGGACCTGTTCCAATTGGTTTTTGATCAAATTCATCTGGTGTTCCGGCTTTCATCATATTATCTGCATATTCTGCAGAATGAATGGAACCAAAATCCATTGCGAGATTTGCAAGGGTCGTAACATCAGGTGTATTCATCTTTAAAATAATAGTGTAATCATCTGTTTTAGTAATATCTTTAATCAAAGAATCCATACTCATGGCACCCCAATATTCATAAGTTCCACCAGAAATCTTATGATATGGATGATCTTTTTTTCTTTGACGATCAAAAGTGAAAAGAACGTCATCTGCATTAAAATCACGAGTAGGTGTAAAATATTTGGTTGTATGAAATTTAACCCCTTTTCTTAAATGAAAAGTATAGGTTAAGCCATCTGCTGATGCTTCCCATGATGTGGCAAGACCTGGTTCAAGTGCAGTCGTACCGATTTTGAACATCGTCAATTTATCATACAATTGTCTGGATGATGCATCAAAGGTAGTCCCTGAAGTGGAAAGTGACGGTGTAAAACTATCAGGGCTTCCCTCAAGACAAAAAACCAAAGTTTTAGCATTAGCTGATGCCACAAGCATACAAGAAATAACTACAAAACTTGCAGCAGATAAAAATTTACGCCATTTCATCTCTTTTTCTCCTCTTAAAATTTAGTTAATAATACAAAAATTAACATACCATTTTGTGAATTCTATAAATTAAAACAATTATTTATTAGAATTCAACCAATAACAAAACACTTATACCTATTAACATGAAGCTAACAAGTCAAGGAAAAAAGGGTAAAATTGAGGTATTTTTCCTGAAGATCGTATAACTTTTAGCCCGAACCATTATACCTTATTATCCTGTTATGTCCAGACAGATTTCCATAATCGACTAATTATTTCCTATTTTTTATTGCCGTTTTATTCTATGACCGCAAATGGCCGTTGGCCTAAATTTTGCTATGCCGCTTTGAATAGTGCAGATATTTTCTCAGGCAAATCATGCATACTGATTATTTTTTTTATTTCTCCAGATAGATTAT
>JAQICW010000404.1 GCA_027858355.1 Desulfobacula sp. | reverse complement strand
TCAAGACCACTCTATTGAACGCACTTTCTATCATCAGTTGTTCCCAATCTTCCAGTTTTGAAAATTTAGAAGTGAATTTTTCCTGAAGCAACGGCGGTACTTTTTCTAAAATGGAGTTTGCTTTTTCTGTAACCATGAGATTGATTCTGCGTTTATCTATTGTATTTTTATTTCGCTCCAGATACCCCTGGTGTTCAAGACGTTTCGTAATATTGGTTACTGTTGCCTGACTTAGGCTGACATCTTTGGATAACTGGGTGACTGACATCAACTCGCTATCTACTATTGTCTGCAAAATGATCAACTGAGGACCTGTTAAATCAAACTTTTTTTTTAATTGAGTTGAATGCTGGTCTATGGACTGAATAATTTTTCTTAAGGCCACTAACAAATTCCAGCATCGTTGATCATTTAAATTCATTATTCCAATCCTGTTATTTTACGCTTAAATCTAAAACTTCCATACCATCTGCTATCCTGAAGACAAAAGGACAAAAGTTTTTTACCATATCCAAAGCCATTTGTCCACAATTAAACATAGTTATCTAAGTTTTATTCATAGCATGTCATAGATAATATATCAAAATATATCAATGTTTTCAGTATCTTTTATGTCTAAAAAGCCTCGTCGGTTGACAAAATCAATAGAGTACTATATGTTTTTGTCAAATCACATGAATTTTTAAATTGATCCCAAAGATCTTTTTATAAATTAGATTTTCCTTGCTGCGGTTATGAATTCAACTGATTAGGAAAATAAGCATGAACAATGAAAATGAATTGATACAACAACATTAACACGAATTATAGGAGATGATATGTGTGGCATTTGTGGTGAACTTTTTTTTAATGATCACCCTGTAGATGAACAATCTGTAACAATCATGAACAAAATCATGGCAAAACGAGGGCCGGATCATGAAGATATTTACCACGGCATCTGGGCTTCATTGGGTCATCGTCGTTTAAAAATCATAGATTTGAGTGATGAGTCCAATCAGCCCTTCATTGATCCAAAGCTGGGATTAATACTGGTTTTCAATGGCGCTATCTATAATTATGAAAAACTTCGAGCCGATTTGAAGCAACTGGGATACAAGTTCTACTCAAAAGGCGATACCGAAGTTATACTCAAAGCTTATCATGCATGGGGAGAGAATTGCGTAGAAAAATTCAATGGTATGTTTGCTTTTGTCATCTATGACCAAAAAAACAATTGTGTGTTTATGGCCAGAGACCGCCTGGGCATCAAACCATTGTATTTTTATAGAACACAGGAGAGTTTGATTTTCGCCTCTTCGCTGCCTGCAATCTTGAAAACCGGCAAAATCCAAAAAGAGATTTCAAAAGAAGCCCTTCATTATTACATGTCGCTTCATGCAGTTGTTCCGGCACCCTATACGTTGATTAAAGGCGTAAGAAAGCTGCCGCCGGCAACGACCATGACCGTAAAAAAAGATGGAACAATGACCCAGCGGCCCTATTGGAGTTTGAATTTTGAACGGGACAGCGAGGAAGAACAATACACCTTTGATGACTGGAAAAGATATCTTTCCACTGCGCTGATGGCTGCGGCAAAAAGGCGTTTGGTTGCTGATGTCCCGGTTGGCGTACTGCTTTCCGGTGGGCTGGATTCGAGCCTGATCGTTGGTTTGCTTGCCGAAGCAGGTCAAAAAGATTTAAAGACATTTTCCATCGGATTTGAAAGTGTGGGCGGCGAGAAGGGGGACGAATTTATGTACTCGGATATCATTGCCCGGCACTATGCTACGGATCACCATAAGATCAGAGTGAACTCAGATCAGGTGCTGCCGTCAATGACTGCCTGTGTACAAGCGATGAACGAACCCATGGTCTCCCATGACTGTATTGGGTTTTATTTGTTGAGCAAAGAGGTGGCCAAACATGTCAAGGTGGTTCAAAGCGGCCAGGGCGCTGACGAAATTTTTGGCGGTTATCACTGGTATCCGCCGATGATGGAAAGCAAGGACGCCCTACAGGATTACCGAAATGTTTTTTGCGACAGAACCAATGATGAACTCCAGGAAATTATCCATGAGAAATATCAGGGAGAAGATTTTACATCCGAATATATTCAAAGACAATTTTCTCTGCCTGGCGCTCAAACTCCGGTTGACAAAGCATTGAGGATTGATTCAACAATTATGCTGGTGGATGACCCTGTTAAAAGAGTGGATAATATGACCATGGCTTGGAGCCTTGAAGCAAGAGTTCCGTTTCTTGATCATGAGCTGGTTGAACTGGCAGCCAAGATTCCATCTGAATATAAAGTTGGAAAAGGTGGGAAATACATACTTAAGGAAGCTGCCAGAGACATAATCCCCAATGAGGTAATCGACAGGCCCAAAGGGTACTTCCCTGTGCCTGCGTTAAAATACATACAAGGTAAATACCTTGATTTTGTTACAAATATTCTCAAGAGTGATGCCTGTAAATCCAGGAAAATCATCCGGAATGAATATATTGATGTACTGCTTGAATCTCCCGAAGCTCATATCACGCCCCTCAGAGGTTCTAAATTGTGGCAGGTGGCGCTGCTGGAATTCTGGATGCAGCAAAATGATATATAAGGAGTATTTCAATGGAAAGAGCAAAGCACAGGATTGAGAAAAATCATGGTCAATCATTAAGGAATTGGGAAAAAATCGAAACCCCCACCACAAAGAAAATGACTTCAAATTCATTTTCAAAAATGGGGTGGGGTAGACTGGTATTTGCCCATACATTCGATTCCAATGATCAAATAGTAGAAGCAATGTGTTCTCATGGCTATGAGAACAGGGATATTGCCATGTATGTTATTGACCCGCATGTTATTATCTCCATGGCACATGATAAACTGTTTTTGGATCCATCGCACACCTATCGGTTGTGGAATTATGATTATCGATATGACAATCAAAAACAGCATAATGCTTTTTCAATAAACCGGCTTTCAAGAGAAGAAGAAGCGCAACAGGTGAATGCTATTTATGCAAAGTGTCATATGAAAGGGGCAGATCCTGGCTTTCTTTTAGAAAAACATGCAAACAAACTTAGAACGTATTTCATTGCAAAGAGAAGGAATGACGATCAGGTAATCGGAATCGTTACCGGCATTGATCATGTGAAGGCGTTTAACGACCCTGAAAACGGATCAAGCTTATGGTCCCTTGCTGTTGATCCCCAGGCCGGTATTCCCAGTGTCGGCATCAGTCTTGTAAGGCAGATGGCAGCGCATTACTTTACAAAAGGTCGAGCCTTCATGGATGTGAGTGTCATGCACAACAATACATATGCCATAAACCTGTATGAAAAGTTGGGATTTCAACGGATTCCTGCTTTTTGTATCAAACGGAAAAATACGATTAACGAATCATTGTATACTACACCAGACAAAGATTTAAAACGACTGAATCCCTATGCAAAACTAATCGTGGATGAGGCCAAGCGGCGGGGAATTGTCACGAATGTTCTTGATACAGATTACGGGCTGTTCCAGCTCAGCATTGGAAGCCGATCAATCACATGCAGAGAGTCTTTGTCTGAAATGACGACCGCTGTTGCCATGACAAAATGTGATGACAAAAGACTGACCCGGAAACTGGTCCAAAAAGCAGGCGTCACTGTACCAGAGCAGGCAAGGCATATTGATCATGAAACAGATCTTGAGTTTTTGAAAAAGGTTCAAAGGGTTGTGGTCAAACCGGCCAGGGGTGAACAAGGAGCAGGGATCAGTGTCGACATATCAGATCCTGACGAATTGAAAGCAGCGATTAAGGAAGCTGAAAATATTTGCTCTGACGTACTTATAGAAGAATACATTCGAGGTGAGGATTTACGAGTAATTGTCATTGACCACAAAGTCGTAGCAGCAGCCGTTAGAAAACCTCCGGCCATCACAGGCACTGGCACATACAGCATCTCGGATTTAATTGATAAACATAATCGAAGAAGAATGGCCGCTACAGAAGGTGAAAGCAGAATACCGGATGATGATGAAACTTTGAGATGTCTGAAAAAAGAAGGCTATGATTACGACTCAATTCTTGAAAAAAACAAGACAATTATTGTGAGAAAGACGGCCAACCTCCATACCGGGGGAACAATTCACGACGTTACTGATGAGCTTTCAGATGCGCTCAAAGAAGCATCTGTAACAGTCAGTAAAACGCTCGACATTCCGGTTACCGGCCTTGATTTTATTGTTCCAGAGATACGCCTTAATGCTTACGCCTTTATTGAAGCCAATGAAAGACCCGGCTTGGCCAATCATGAACCGCAACCGACAGCAGAGCGGTTTGTTGACCTGCTATTTCCTGAAACTGTGAGTTAGTCAAAATGATAAAAATTGATGAATGCTATTTACAAAATCAGTTGCTGTCACTGCTTCAAATCCCTAGTCCCGCAGGATATACGGATCAGATTGTTCATTATGTATGCAATGAGCTTGAAAAACTCGAAATACCCTACAATGTTACCCGAAGAGGGGCTATAAGAGCTACCATTCCCGGCCATTTGGATACACTTGATAGAGCTGTCTGTGTTCATCTGGATACTTTAGGGGCGATGGTGAGCCGGTTGAAATCCAACGGGAGACTTGCCGTAAGACCGATTGGAACATGGTCGAGTCGTTTTGCAGAAGGTGCCAGGGTTACTATTTACACTGAAAATGAAAAGCACCGTGGAACGATCCTTCCTTTAAAAGCATCAGGACATGTCTTCGGCGATGAAATTGATACACAGCCGGTATCGTGGGATCAAACAGAAATAAGGGTTGATGCCAAATGTTTTGGCAAAAGTGATTTAAAAAAATGTGGTTTTGAACCGGGAAACTTTATAGCCATTGATCCCTGCCCTGAAATTGACAGTCATGGTTTTATCAATTCCAGGCATCTTGATAATAAAGCCGGCACAGCCATACTTTTGTCTGCTGCCAAAACAATTATGCAAAACAAAATGTCCATGCCGGTTGACTGCCATTTGCTTTTTACGATTAATGAAGAAATTGGAATTGGGGCAACTGAAGTACTTTACAGCGATATCACTGAAATGGTTGTCATTGACAGCGCGATGGCTGCCCCCAAACAAAACACAGATGAATATTCTACCACTCTTGTAATGATGGATCAGTCAGGGCCTTTTGATTACCATTTGAATAATAAACTGACAAAGCTTTGCAGGGATGAAAATATTCCTTTTCAACGCGATTTGTTTGAGTTTTACAGATCTGACTCTGCATCAGCCATCGAGGCAGGCAGTGATATTCGAACAGCATTGATCGGGTTCGGCGTTGATGGATCACACGGATATGAACGGACCCATATATCCTCTCTCAAGTACACGGAAAAGTTGCTATTAGGCTATATTCAAAGTGAACCGACCTTTAAACGAGATGAGAGTGAGATGGGCTCAATTAATGGATTTACACACCAGCCGACACGCAAGCCGATTAACATCGAAACATAAAGCAATTCTCAAGTAATTTATCATTGATACAAATTCAAATAATTATATAAGGGACAGTACACATACTATGACGAAACAGAACAGCGTAAAAAAAGATCTCATTAAAATTTTAAGACATATCCATATATGATCAAAAAAAAGGATATAATAAACAATGAGCTTCTAAAGGAAATCATTTCCATTCGGATAAATACGCTATGGAGAATGCTGTGTTTAAAATGCCATGGCGATGGATTGCCTGCTCCAAATGATGAAGGAGCTACCGGTAAATATGACAATAAAGGGGCAATTTTCATACCCGGAGGATTGATATATCAGGATGTTGATGAAAAAGCGATTGTATATCATAGACAATCTGGATTCACACCAGCGTCATTTAGAAAACAAATCCGATCAACCATGCAATATGATAACGCAACACTATTATACCAAGACGGTGTTGCTAAAGGAATTAACCTTGACGGCGGTTTCTTTTCAAAAGCCGCCAGAACCATAAACATTTTTAAAAAGGCAGCGTATAGGCGAAAGAAAAAAATCAGTCCAAAAATTTTAATGGAATTGGATTCTGAAGACATTATTAGAAGTCATTGTCCAACCTACTTTTCTTCGCCCTATGGAGCGCGAACAAGAATCAGTACCTGGGTTTCAATTGGATTAATAGAGCCATCTATGTTTTTTGTTTTTTATAAAACAGAACTGAAATTCTCTCAAAAAAGAACCAAACAGTTTTCAGAACAGCTTGATAGGGCCCAGCAAGTGATTAAGGCTGCTGACGGCACAATTCTATTTCCGCCATATGTAGTCGTATGTCACGACACCAGGTATAGCGAATATAATTATACAGGGTTAATCAGAATTTTGGGGATAGGGAAATTTGGAGAATTTGCCACTTTGTCGTTTGAGCGGATCAATACAAAACTGTTAAACGAGTTCCGGAGGAAAAAAATAGAATATTCACCAGCGGATATAGTTGCAGACTACAATGATCATCAAATGCTTTGTATCTTGCGAGTATATGCTCCTACAAATCCCGGCAGACGATCTGCAAAACATGAAACCCATATCATCTCTCCTGAAACAGACTTAAAGATAGACACACAGAAAATTTACAGCAAAGCAAAAGAACAATACAATATTCAATAAATTCAATATTCAATTTTTTTTAGATCTATATTTTCTATTCAAAAAGGTTGTTGTTTCCTAATTTGGGTTCCATTAAACATTTAGGGTAAATTCCCCACGAGAATTTCACACACCATTGGTTTTCAGCTGAAACCCCATATAGATAAACTAAATATTCATCCGGCGGATGGTTCAATCTTACCTAAAATTTTTATTTAATTAACATTACTCCGGACTTTCCTAAAACAATGCCTGTTACTTGTTTACTCGAATGGTTTACTTTAATTTTAATTGTCTCGTTCAGTACGCCATCCTCCAGAGCCGTACCAATAGCTTTTATTTGAATGGGACCATCTTCTATAAGAATTGTCACAGGCTCTCTGTTATGAATTAGTAAAGGCGGACTTAAATATTTCTTTACGATCACGGCTCCTTGACTGATTTGTTTTTGTGCCACAGATCCAATGATGTTGTTTTTTTCTGTAATATATTCTCCGCGGATTTTAAAAATGTCTTTCAGAGCTTTCTGGATATTCTGAGAAGTAATAATTTCACCTTTGGTAATTTTTTTTCCAGCGCATATTATACCTTTGAAATGTTTTATATTGGCTTTGATGTAAATTGTATTTATTTTTTGATCATTAATTATAACATCAACTGATAAAGTCATTTTTGCTGCTATTTTTCTACCCTTTATACGATAGATTATTTCCCCAACTGGATAGGGCTCCAGCCCCGTAACCCGGAGTATCTGAAAATGGAAGTGTTTTGTATTAAGTTTTTTTTGCAAATAGCTGTTTACTATGGCTTTCAAATTTTCAGCCTTAACTGTTTGACTTAATCGTTTGACATATACTTTTTCAGGAGATGAAATAGTTAGATTATCTGGTAAAAAACGTTCTGACTTTATCGAGGAAATTATTTTTCGTTGATTGATTTTTTTTATTTTTCCCGGCTTTGGAGCCACCCCGATAGTGATGTTTTTTAAAAAACTTTGAAAAAATTCTGGAGAATCAATATCAGCAATTTGACCCAGTGTTATTGTCTGCCCAATAACGGTCGAATTTTTTTTTATATTTATCAAAATTGTTTCTAATTCTGACATTGCCGAAAGCAAATCACATGAAAGGAGTAATGTTATTGTATAAACTATAATGCCTATTGACAACGTTAAATCTGTGGTTGTAATAAAAAAAAAGTGTAATGTTCGTTCCGGTCCAGGTGTAAAAAATAGAATCCTCTTTACTGTAGAAAAAGGAATCCCGTTTAAAGTGATAGCCGATAAGGGAAACTGGGTAAGGATTGAACATGCAGATGGTGGTCGTGGGTGGATTTATAAAACATTGATAAAAAGATTATAGGTTAAGCAAACTGGTAATCGTAATCATCTCACGCCTTTATTTTGTCAAGATGGAACATATTTTAAGCTTTGCTGTTTTTTTGTATAGGTCCGGTTACCAATATAGGGGAGGCATCAATTTCTTGTGCAGACATCAAACTCACAACCCTTTCAAATGCAGTCATTATCATTAGTTGTTCCCAATTTTCTATCTTGGAGAACTTTTCAGTAAATTCCTCTTGAAGCAAAGGTGGGTGCGCCGCCGCAATCTCCTTGCCCTCATTCGTTAGAAAAAGACTAACAGACCGCCTATCGTCCTCCCTGTTCTTTCTATAAATATACCCCTTTGCTTCTAATCGTTTAACAATAACTGTCGTGGTAGCCTGACTAAGGTTGGTTGCTCTTGCTAAAGGTGTAATTGAAATTTTACCATGATTATTTATTTCATGAAGGACAATGATCTGTGGCCCTGTCAAACCGTATTGTCTATTAAGCTTGCTTGAGTGAATGTCGATTGCCTGGATAATTTTTCGAATAGAAATTAATAAATCCCGACACCGTTCTTGGTTTGAGTCTGTCTCCAAAATTTTCTCCTTTTTCATCATTCAAATGATTGAGTGGCACTTTATGTTATTTTGTTATTTACGGCAATAATTATTTCAAACTATATAGGTATCTATGTAATATATTCGTTAGTCGTGATTTATTAAATTTTATAATGCCTAATAAAATATCAAATATACACACTTGCGTCAAATCAATTAGTTGACAATATAGATAGAGATCTATATAAGTAACATTGAATATAATTAATTTATAGCAGTTTATGGTGAGAGATGTTTGTCGATTTCAATTTTCCAAATCAGTTTATCACTTACCGATTCCCTCTTCACAAAGATTCGGATGATACATTCTTTTTTTTGTTAAAAACGGATTCTGTAGTTGTCGATCAGTTTGCAACAGGAAAAAAATTTAAAACAGCTGTATTTGATGGAAATTCATACAAAAGTATTGAATACCACGTTATCATTATAAATATTTCTGCAAGTGGAAATGAAAAATCACACAACCTAAAAATCAACATAAAGTTTTTAGATTAAATAATATGACTTCTATTAAAACTGACATTCCGCGCCTTTGCTTGCGAATGTTTCTTTCGATTAAACTCACGATCATCAATCCTATAAAGTAGAGAAACATCATCGCTTCAATGCGATTGTTGTTTTTTAAAAACACAGGTGCAACTTCCAATACCGATTTTTTTGTGTAAAAACGCTTCTGCAAACAAGTCAGATTAAAATCAGATTCAATTTTTATCGTGTTTTAGATTTTATTTCTTCTTGATGGCTTTCAAGTT
>JAQICW010000318.1 GCA_027858355.1 Desulfobacula sp. | reverse complement strand
ATTGGCACCTTTTATGATGATAAGAAAGCCAAAATAATTTCTGTGTTATTGCAGCCGGGGGTGTGATTCAAGTGGTGGAAAATCAAAACGGGGGCAGGCATTATGATTGAATTTACACTAAACGGAGCACACATATCTTTCATGGGCAGTAATGACCTTTCTCTTTTGACATGGCTCAGGGAAGACCAGGGAATTTATTCACCCAAAAACGGATGCTCCGGACAAGGGGCATGCGGCACCTGTCTGATTGAAATAGATGGCAAAGCAGCCCTGGCCTGCAGGACGTCCATGAAAAAAATAGCCGGGTCTAAAATAGTCACCATAGAAGGGTTTGACAAAGGACTTAAAGATACCCTGGCTAAGGCCTTTGTAAAAAAAGGCGCTGTCCAATGCGGATTTTGTACCCCAGGGTTTCTTTCAAGAACCAAAATTCTTTTGGAACAGAATAATTCTCCCAGCCGGGATGAGATAAAAAAAGCCCTGGCGACCAATTTGTGCCGGTGTACAGGCTATGCCAAAATAATAGATGCAGTGGTACTGGCAGCCCAATCCTTAAGGGACAAAAAAGAAATCATACTGAATGAAAACGGGGGCGTGGGAAAAAACAGGTCCAAGCATGACGCATACATGACAGCCCTTGGTCAACGCGAATTCATTGATGACATGCAATTTCCCGATATGATATTTGGGGCGTTGAGATTCAGTGATCACCCCAGAGCCAGGGTGCTGGCCATAAAAATTGATCGAGCAAAAAAATTGCCCGGTGTTATCAGAGTATTTACGACAAAAGACATCCCTGGAGAGCGAATGACCGGTATTCTTCATCAGGACTGGCCCGTCATGGTTTCAAAAGGGGAAACCACACGATATATTGGAGATGTTCTTGCCGGTGTGGTGGCCAAAGATGAAGCAATTGCAAGAAAAGCCTGTGGATTGATTGATATTGAGTATGAAGTACTGGAGCCTGTAATTGATCCTGTTGAAGCCCTTAAAGACACGATAAAAGTTCATGAAAACGGCAACCTGCTGTCTGTTACAGAGTTCTCAAGAGGGGGAGACATTGATGAAGCCTTTAATTTGTCCGATCATGTTGTTTCTGCACAATACCGGACCCAGCTTACTGAGCATGCTTTTTTAGAGACTGAAACAGCCATTGCAAAACCCCATGGGAATAAAGGCATACAGGTATTTACCCAAAGTCAGGGGATTTATGAAGACAGGCTGGCCATTTCAAAAATTCTGGGCTTGCCAAAGGAACAGGTAATAGCAACCCTTGTACCCTGCGGCGGGGCCTTTGGCGGCAAAGAAGACCTGACGGTTCAGGGACATGCAGCTGTTTTCAGTTACCATCTCAAAAAAACTGTAAAGGTAAGCTTGTCCAGGGATGAATCCATCCGTATGCATCCTAAACGACACCCCTTTGTAATGAATTACAAATTGGGATGCGATAAAAATGGTATGCTCACGGCCCTTTCTGCGGATATTATCGGTGATACCGGTGCCTATGCATCTTTAGGAGGGGAAGTCTTGAATAGGGCGGCAGGTCATGCCTCTGGTGGATACCATGTGCCTGTGGTAAAGGTGGTATCCAGGGCAGTTTACACCAATAATCTTCCGGCAGGTGCCATGAGGGGTTTTGGGGTCAACCAGGTCACCTATGCCATGGAGTGCATGGTGGATGAACTATGTAAAAAAGCAGAATGTCATCCCTGGCAGTTCAGGTTTGACAATGCCCTTAAAAAAGGTTCCATGACTGCCACAGGTCAGGTCCTGGGCGATGGTGTCGGATTACGGGACACCCTTCTTGCTGTAAAGGATGAATATGATAACGCCAAATATGCAGGACTTGCCCTGGCCATAAAAAATATTGGTTTTGGCAATGGTCTTATTGACGAAAGCGAAGCACAAATAGAAGTGGTGTCCGATAAAAAAATAATTATTCACCATGGCTGGACCGAGATGGGACAGGGTGTTGATACTGTTTCCAAACAGATATTATGTGATGTGACAGGACTTACAGATATTGAAATTGATGTGGTGTCCAGTACAGATTCTGAAGTTGTGGGCGGCATGACAACTGCCAGTCGGGGTACCTTCCTTCTGGGTAATTCTTTGATTATGGCCGCTGAAAAACTCATGGAAGAACTTAAGACAAAAGATCTGTCAAACCTCATAGGAAAAAAATTCAAGGGACGCTGGTTTTGTGACTGGACCACACGTCCTGGCAAAGCTGTGGAAAATCCTTTGACCCATTTCGCCTATGGATATGCAGCCCAGGTGGTTATCCTGGATGATAGGGGCAGAGTAGACAAAGTCATTGCAGCCCATGATGCCGGCACAGTGATCAACCCCACCCTGTTTGAGGGTCAGATTCAAGGGGCGGTCATGATGGGGCTTGGGTATGCATTTACTGAAAAACTGGAATTGAATCATGGGTATCTTAAGTCTTCAAAAATGGTCAAACTGGGGGTTCCAAAAATCAAGTCAATGCCTGAGATCATTGTCAAGGCCGTTGAAGTAAAAGACCCCAGAGGACCTTTTGGGGCCAAGGGTGTGGGTGAAATAGGACTGGTTCCAACTGCACCTGCAGCCATCAATGCCCTGTACCAATTTGATAAAAAAAGGCGGTATGAACTTCCAATTGGAAAAAGGATAAGATAATGACCCTTTATATTAAAAATGCAAGATTTATTGACTGGCAGAATCTGACCTTTACAAAAACACATATAGAAGTAAGCGAGGGCAAAGACGGGAGTATAAAATTTTTGGATGCCCTGCCCCTTTTGGCCACAGATTCGTCAAAGATAGTGGATGCCAATGGAAAATTTGTTACCAGATCTTTTGGATGCGGTCACCATCATATTTACTCAACCCTGGCAAGGGGGATGCCTGCCCCGGCCAAGAACCCTGAAAATTTTCTTGATATTTTAAATTATGTCTGGTGGCATCTGGATAAAAATCTTGACCTGGAAATGATTAAAGCAAGTGCCTTGGCATCTGCCCTATATTGTGCCAAAAATGGTGTTACATTTGTTATCGACCATCATGCATCTCCTTTTAATGTGGAAGGCTCACTTTTTACCATTAAGGAAGCCTTTGATACTATTGGCCTTTCCCATTTGCTCTGCTATGAAATTTCCGACCGGGATGGCGAGAAAATCAGGGATAAGGGGTTTGAGGAAACAAAAAATTATCTTGAAGCAGGGAACCAGGGGCATGTGGGGCTTCACGCCTCTTTCACAGTGGATGATACCTGTCTTGAAAAAGCTGTCACCCTTGCCAGGGATTATAATACGGGTATCCATATCCACGTGGCCGAAGACCTGTCAGACCAGGATCATTGTCAGCAAAACCATAATAAGCGTGTGGTACAGCGGCTTCATGATGCCGGCGGTCTTGATTTGAAAGGATCAATTTTTGCCCATTGTATACATCTTGACGAAAATGAAAAAAAACTTTTGAGAGAATCAAATGTCTGGGTGGCACAGAACGTTGAAAGCAACCTGAACAATAATGTTGGACTTGCAAATGTTGCAAATTATGGAGACCAAATCATGCTGGGTACGGATGGCATGCATTCGGATATGCTCAGAAGTGCCAAGGCAACTTTCTATCAGGGGCTTGGTACCGAAGGCATCAGTTTTCCCGGTATCTATGAACGATTCAGAAATATCCACGGGTTTATCAAGGAAAATGATTTTCAAGGAGACAATGAAAACAACCTTGTGATCCTTGACTACAATGCACCCACAATAATGAATCAGGATAATTTTTTAGGCCACTTTGTCTATGGCATTGATTCATCCCATGTGGAAAGTGTTATCTCTTCAGGCCGTTTGATCGTGGAAGACAAAAAGCTTGTGATGGGCAATGAAGAAGATATTTTAAGTTTTTCCAGAGAAATGGGAAACAAACTCTGGGAAAAATTAAAATAAACGTATTAGGCCTTTGGTGCAACGCAGTAGATGTGGCAAAAGACAAGCAATTTCGTTCAAGTTATAAAATTTGCGGTCCTAAATAATATGGAGGCGTTATGAGTGACAGATTTACCTGCCTTTCTTTGGAACAGCTTTTAAGCTGGATTAAAAGAGATGAAAAGACAAGCAAAATTTTTGGAATTCCCAAATCGCTTTTTTTTAATCCGTCTGATGATGACGTTTTTAGAATCAATCGATATGGACAAGTTTTAGAGACACCCGTCGGGGTTGCAGCAGGGCCGCACACACAATTGTCACAGAATATTGTTTCATCCTGGCTGACTGGTGCCAGATATATTGAATTAAAGACAATCCAGGTCTTAGACGAACTTGAGGTAACAAAGCCCTGCATCAATATGGAGGATGAGGGCTATAACTGCGAATGGTCCCAGGAGCTCAGACTTGAACAATCCTTGAATGAATATGTCAACGCTTTCATTGCCATATATATTTTAAAGAAAAGGCTTAACCCCAAACCGCTTAAACCGGCCCGGGAAAATGATCCCGGATTTATCTTTAACATAAGTGTGGGCTATAATCTGGAAGGTATTTTAAGTCCAATAGTTCAAAAATTTTTAGATTCCATGGCAAATGCAAGAACAATCATTGATGAAAAGTTGAAAATTGCCCAAAATATTTTTCCCGAAGCTGCTGATCTTGATATTCCTTCAACCATATCTGATAACGTTACCATTTCTACAATGCACGGCTGCCCTCCGGATGAAGTCGAAAAGATCGGGCGTTATTTTGTTGAAGAAAAAAAACTTTCCACCACCATAAAATTAAATCCCACCCTTTTGGGACCAATGGAATTAAGGGATATTTTAAACAATAGGCTGGGGTTTGATAACATTGTTCCGGATATTGCCTTTGACCACGACCTAAAATATGATGCCGGGGTTAAGCTGATCAACAGCCTTTTACAAAAAGCCCGGGCCTCAGATGTTGAATTTAATATCAAACTGACAAATACCCTTGAGACCCTGAATACCAAAACATTGCTTCCTGAAAAAGAACCCATGCTTTATATGAGTGGCAGAGCTCTCCATGCCATCAGCATAAATCTTGCTTCGAAACTGCAGAATGAGTTCAACGGAAATCTGGATATTTCCTTTTCAGCTGGTGCAGACTGCTTTAATGTGGCAGATATTCTTTCCTGCGGACTCACTCCTGTGACAATATGCTCGGACCTATTGAAACCTGGAGGGTATGGAAGGATTGCCCAGTATTTATCCTCGATCAAAACTACATTTACTCAAAGCCATGCATCATCAATTTCAGAACATATAAAGAAGACTGCACAGGACCATTTTACTGGCATTGATGATGAAAAAAGCGCTGCTTTGGTCAATCTCAAGGCTTATGCAGAAATAGTAAAAAATAGTAAAAAATACCGGAAAAAAACTTTTGCCTGGTCAACCATAAAAACCGGCCGGAAACTTGATCCTTTTGACTGTATCCATGCGCCCTGCAAAGGCACCTGCCCTGCGGGGCAGGATGTACCCTCCTATATGTATTATACTGCAAAAGGCATGTTTGAAGAAGCCTTCCGCGTCATTCTTCAAACCAATCCTTTCCCCAATGTCCAGGGTATGGTCTGTGATCATCCCTGTACCCGGAAATGTACCAGGATCAATTATGACCTTCCCCTTCAAATCAGGGAAATCAAACGGTTTGTTGCACAAAACAGTCCTGAAATCCCCGAGCTTACACCTCTGGAAGATAATAATCTGAAAGCTGCAGTGATCGGCGGGGGCCCAAGTGGATTCAGCGCTGCCTATTTCCTTCGGATGAACGGATTTAGCGTGGATATTTTTGAGGCAAAGGATTTTGCCGGTGGAATGGCCGCAGATGCCATTCCCAGCTTCAGGCTTGATGACTTGAGCATTCAAAAGGATATTGACAGGATTATTTCCCTGGGAGTCAAGGTGCAATACGGGAAAGCCGTTGATAAAAAAACTTTTGCCTCAATCAAAGAAAAATATGATTATGTATATATTGGTGTGGGAGCCACAAAAGCGTATCAGCTTGACGTTCCCGGTGCCGATGCCAAAGGAGTATATGACCAGCTTGAATTTTTAGGAGGGTTAAGACAAGGGAAAGACAATAAAATAGGAAAGAATATTGTGGTTATTGGTGGCGGCAATTCTGCCATGGACGCCTCCAGGGCTGCAAAAAGACTGGCAGGAAAGAAGGGAACCGTCACTATTTTATACCGGCGAAGCATAAGGCAAATGCCCGCAGACCTGGAAGAAATCGATGCCGTAATGGCAGAAGGCATAGAGATTCAAGAGCTGGTGGCCCCTCAAAGTGTTATGTCAAAAAACGGCCGGGTGTCAGGGATAAGATGCCATAGAATGAAACTGGTACAACCCGATTCAAGCGGAAGACCCAGGCCCGTTGTCATTGAAGGATCTGAGTTTGTGATTAAAACAGACACGATTATATCTGCCATTGGTCAACAGGTTGTTCTTCCCTTTTTGGAAAACCAGGAATTTACAACAGACCCCAAAACATACAAGACAAACCTTGGAAAGGTCTATGCCGGCGGCGATGCCATAAGGGGCGCATCCACCCTGATCCGGGCAATTGGAGATGGCCAGAAAGCGGTTAACAATATCATGAAGGATGCAGCTATTACCGGCAAAATTTTCTTTGACCACAAACCCCAGGAAAGAGATATAGACAAGCTAGAGGAAAAACTGGCCAAAAGAATCTTTAGTCCTGATCTTCTGGAAACGGATCTGCGTGTGACCTTAAGGTTGTCACAACGGTCCGGGTTTGATCTTGTTTCCCAGACCATGACCAAAGAAATGGCAATTGAAGAAGCCTCAAGATGCCTTTCCTGCGATACAATCTGCAATATCTGCACAACAGTTTGCCCCAATCGTGCCAATGTCTCGTATACTGTGGAACCGTTTAAGGCTGAGACTTATAAAGCCGTTTACAAAAATGGCAAAGCCCTTGTGGAAAAAGTTGGAACATTTACTATTTCCCAGACCCATCAGGTGATCAATATAGGAGATTTTTGTAATGAATGCGGCAATTGTACCAGTTTTTGCCCAACCTCGGGATCACCCTATATGGATAAACCCAAATTTTACATATCCCGATCTAATTTTGAGGCTGATTTTAAGACTGATTGTAAAAATGGATCTTTGGCTTATTTTATGGAAAATCATTCAATTTTTAAAAAAAATGACAGCGGGCAAGTCTCATTAACCGAAGACAAAAATACATATACCTATGATTCAAAAATGATTACAGCCAGGCTGGATAAAAAAAGCTTCAGGGTTATGGAGGTAGAGTTTAAAACCCAAAAAAATCAGGCCCAACAGGATAAGACCCCGCAAAATCAGGAGTATGACCTGTCCGAGGCCCCGGAGCTTGGATTTTTGTATACATCGCTTAAACAATTTTTTGTAAATAGATAAAAGGAGAGGTGTCAATCATGGCCGTCGGTAAATCAGTAAACCGTATAGATGCAGTTGCCAAGGTCACTGGCAGAGCAGAGTATACCGAAGATTTATACAAGCCGGGTATGCTTGTTGCCAAATACTTTAGAAGCATCATTGCCCATGGTCGGGTGAAGAGCATTGATGTAGAGAAAGCAAAGAATCTGGAAGGGGTGGAGGCTGTTTTCACTTTTAAAGACGTCCCTGAAAACAAGTTTGCCACGGCAGGTCATCCTTTTTCCCTGGACCCAGACCACCAGGATGTAGCAGACCGGCTGCTTTTGACCCGGGATATCCGGTTTATGGGGGATGAAATCGCCATAGTGGTAGCCCAGGATGAAATTATTGCCAACAAAGCCTTGCAACTCATAGAGGTTTCCTATGATGAATACAAGCCCCTTATTTTGCCTGAAGATATATTAAAAAAAGATGCAAGACAGATTCACAAGGGCTCATCAAATATCATGGGGGAGCACCAATATTCCACGTGTGACCTTTATGTTACGCGTGACCTTCAGGTTATTGGCGGTGATGTGGATGCTGTCCTTGAAAAGGCAGATTATGTGGATGAAGGCAAATTTGAAACCACCATGGTTCAGCATTGCCATCTTGAAAATCATATTGCCTATGCATACATGGATGATCTTGACAGAATCGTTATTGTATCCTCCACCCAGATTCCCCATATTGTCAGAAGAATTGTGGGTGAAGCCCTTAATATGCCTTTAAGTCGGGTTCGCGTTATTAAACCTTTTATAGGGGGCGGCTTTGGCAATAAACAGGATGTAGTGCTTGAACCCATGGTTGCTTTTTTAACCTTAAAATTAGACGGCAGGGCCATTCAGATCAACCTGTCCCGGGAAGAATGCATGGTAGGGACAAGGAATCGTCATCCCTTTCATATTAAAGT
>JAQICW010000188.1 GCA_027858355.1 Desulfobacula sp. | reverse complement strand
AGACATGCTGGCAGAAGGTGCCCGCCGGCTGGGGAAAGTGATTTCAAAAAATTTATCTTAACCCCGAAAGACTTGATTGAACACAGGGAATAAGAAACTGTCGGAAATACAAATATTGGTAATATCGACCCTTTTCTCTCCCGTATAAATAATTAAAATTATTTCACCACAAAGCGATCAAAATTGTAAGATATATGGCTGATAAATTTGGTCGCTTTTTTTTGGATGATCAGGCATTCTGTATCCTCAAGTCGGTTCACAAGGGCTATGGCCTTTTGCACATCCATGACCATAAGGGCTGTGGCAAGGCCGTCGGCAAAGGTGCAGTCCTTTGAAATTACCGATGCGCTGACGATTTTGTTGTCAACAGGAAATCCTGTTTTAGGGTCAATTATATGGGAATAGGTTTTTTTATTTACTTCAAAAAAAATCCTGTAATTCCCACTTGTGGCAATGGCATGGTTATTCAAGCGGATAATTTTAAATAGGTTATGGTTTGAAAATTGTTTATCCGGTTCGCTGATTCCCACGGACCAGGGTTTTCCTTTTTTGTTTGTGCCTGAGCCATAAAGCTCTCCTCCTATTTCCACAAGAACATCATGGATGCCTGATGAGGTAAAAAGTTTAGCTATGGCATCCACGCCATAGCCTTTTGCAATGGACCCCAGGTCAAGGGTTATATCAGCGGTTTTTAAAAGGGTGTGCTGTGCTTTGATATCAATGTGGTGAAACCCGGTTTTTGATAAGGCCAAAGCGATTTTATCGGCTTCAGGGATCTTGTGGATGCTTTTTTTTGTCCCAAATCCCCAGAGATCAACCAGAGGCTTAACAGTCCCATCCCAGGAGCCGTCTGTCATGTCATATAGCTTTTTAGCAGTTAACATTGTGTCATAAAAGTCAGAAGAGACCGGAACCGGGGTTTTAATCTCTTGACGGTTAAAATGAGAAAGTTCACTTTCAGGGTCATACATGGACAGTCTTTTAGTGATGTCTTTTAATCTTTTATCCACCCTTGCTTTCCACAGGGGCAGGGATGGTTTTTTAGCAGTGATAAATTTTATGGTGTAATAGGTTCCCATGGTCTTGCCGGAAAGGGTGTACTCCTTTCCAAAGTTAGCAGCAAGCCCTTTTGAATGGAAAATAAAAATAGACAGGCAAATGTAAAAAATGATGCGTTTGGGTTGTTTCATTTATAAAATTCTCTTTTTGTTTTTCATTTTTTGTCATACCCTCTTTTTGCGCAATACAATACATAGTTTTAAAAACAGGTTCTACAGACTTTATAGTCCGCAAAATATCAATTGATCAAGTTAAGTTTCAAAAAACAATCAGTTCTCCTGGTTGACATACTCAAATATTTTGTATAACTTATATATACAAGTTATGGGTTGTGTGTGTTTTATAAAGAATTATTTTTTAGAAAAACAAGTGTTTAACTCATAAAACACAAAAGGGAATATTTATATATTCAGGGAGGCTTAACCTTGGCAACTCAAATGATACTTCGGCTCGAACGGAACCTGAAAAATAAAGTCAGTCAGTTGGCTAAAGCTGAGGGGAAAAATTTAAGTGAACTCGTGCGTGAACTTTTAGAGAAATACACAAAAGAAAGAGATATGAGTGCATATATAGATAATCTGTGGGATAAAATCAGTGAAAACTTAACCCAAAATAATATTTCTGAATCTGATATTGAAAAAGCAATAAAACAAGTGCGGTCAAAAAGTGCTTAAAGTTGTCGTTGATACAAATGTTTTTATTTCTTCCTTTTTTGGGGGTGTTCCAAGAGAGATAATTAACTGCTGGAAAAAAGGAAAGATTATCCTATGCTTTTCCCAAGAAATAATTGAAGAATATATTGAGGTACTTAACAGGCTTGGCCTGCAAGATAAGAATGAAATACAAAACTTAACAAAATTATTTGCAGAGGGTTACAATTCTATTTTCACTGCAAAAACACCTGACCTTGAAGTTGTTGAAGATGATCCAGATGATAATAAATTCATTGAGTGTGCTGTGGCTCTTGACTGTAAAATCATCATTTCTGGAGACAAACACCTTAAGAACATAAAAAAATATATTGATATCGATATCATGTCTCCAAAAGAGTTCATCAAAATCTGGATTCAAAAATAATCAAAAAAAGAAGAAATAAAGGTAAAGGAAGTATACCTTAGATAAGGGACGTATTATGAATAAAAGAATTGTTAAGATAAACAAGGCACCCGTTGAATTGTATAAGATTTTAAAGTTTGAAAATATTGCTTCCAGCGGCGGGGAAGCCAAATTCATGATAAATGATGGTTTTGTGGAAGTAAACGGGAGTATTGAAACGCAGAAGCGCAAAAAAATATATCCCGGGGACACAATTCAGACAGGCGGCCTTGTCCTTGAAATACAATTGCAGGAAGACTCACTTGCCGCACAATGATCCTGTAACTTGAAAACAAATGACAGCTACAGCATTGGCAACATTAAGGGAATTTTTCCGGCCATACATGGGGATATGAACAAAGGAGTCACAGGTTTTTCTGACATGTGATGAGATTCCATATTCTTCATTTCCAAATACAAGGATGGTGTTGTCTTCCCAGGGCATATCATAAAAGGGGCGGGCTTCTTTAATGGTTTCAACACCAATGATATGGAATCCTTTTTTCTTTTTTTCAAGTAAAGTCTGGGCAAGATCTTTTGTCTTTTCCTGTTCAACCCATTGATGAGTTCCCATGGCAGTTTTTTTTACACCGGGATGTTCTTTGCCTGGAGTGTTCCCGAGGATGATGGATTTAAAGCCTGCAGCATCACAGGTCCTGAAAATAGATCCCACATTAAAAAGGCTTCTGAGACCATCCAGGGCAAGATGACAATTAAAGCCTGGTTGACGATAAGAAAGAGGAATGGCATTTGTCTGAACAGGTTCAAGTAAATCAGGGTCCCGGACAGGGGTGCCAATGGCAGAGCGATGAAAGTGAATCCTGTCGGAAATGCTTTCAATCCATAATCTTGTGGTATTGGATTCAGGTTTAATAAAAGGTTCCATACCCGTCCAAAAAAGGATTACATTATATTGGCGGGTAAAAAGATCTAAAGATGCCGGGTTGACACGATTGGTGGTTAATTTCTGATAAAAACCGGATAGCCAGATTATAATATGCTTGTTTTGGGTTTCAGGGCAAAGCAGCAGCAGCTTTTTTCGTGTGAATCCAAAGGTATCCATTTTTATTTCAGCTTTTTTTCAGAACAGCTTCAACAAGACAAATGGAATTATTTTTAAAATTTGCATGCATGTTTTCACCGAAAAATTTTGCATTGGAGCCAAAAATGATACCGAGACCCAGAGCATTGGGTTGGGGAGGTTTTTTTTGGGAAACCGCATTAAATTTTTCCCACCCTGTGCATGCACTAGAGGTTTGGTCTGAAAAGAATTCTATTTCAAACCCATGTTCCTTAAAAATGTGGGACATGACATCCCGGGATTCAAGAAATGATATAGAGGGCTTGTCTGCCCATGGAACGGGAAGAAGAAGGGAATCGTTGTCACCCTTTTCTATTTCATGTAACATCAGCTTTCCATCGGGTTTTAATACCCTGAAAAATTCTTTGACGGCTGTTGATTTGTCTTCAATGTTCATTAGAATATGCTGGCATAAAATGGCATCAAATGTATTGTTTTCAAAAGGCAGGTCAAGAACAGAACCCTGTTGGAAAGAAACAAGATTTTCAAGTCTGGTACACTGGGTCAAAAAGATAGCCGATTCAATAAATTTTTCTGCCAGATCAACGCCGACAACCCTGCAGTTAAATTGTCTGGCAAGAAGCCTTGAAGATCCTCCAATACCACAGCCGGCATCAAGGACCTGTGCATCAGGGGAGATGGTTAATTTTTTGAACAGCTCAATGCTGGACCGTGCTCCGCCGGTGTGGATCTGATCAATGGGGGAAAGATCTTTCGGTTCAAGATTTGAAAGGTCTTTGCCTGCTTTGATTAATGCGGTTTTAATCTTTTGAGTGAGATTGTCTGAATTATAGTGGGTTTTTATTTCTGATTCCATAGTTTAAGGTGGGGTCAGGCTTCCCTTATTGCGCAATAACCACAATAAGGAAAGCCTGACCCCGTTTTGTTTTTAGGATTTAAGTTCTTGAATGGATCCAAAAAAATCAAGGGATTCTGGATTTTTTAAGGCATCCTTGTTTTTTACAACTTTCCCCTCAATCATTTTTTTCACGGCCAGCTCAACTTTTTTCATGTTAAGGGTATAGGGAACATCCGGACATGCAATGATTTTAGCCGGGACATGCCGTGGAGAGGCATTGGCACGGATGTCTGCTTTGATCTTGTTTTGAAGTTCATCTGTGAGATCAAAGCCCGGGGCTGTTTTTACAAAGAGAATGACCCTGACATCATTGTTCCAGGATTGTCCCACAATCACAGAGTCTTCAAGCTCTTCCATGGCATCCAGACGACGGTAGATTTCAGCCGTGCCGATTCTCACACCACCTGGATTGAGGGTGGCATCTGATCGGCCGTACATGATTACACCGCCTCGTTCCGTGACCATGATAAAGTCGCCATGAGTCCAGATTCCCGGGTATTCATCAAAATAGGCAGAATGGTATTTGGATCCATCATCATCTCCCCAGAAAAATATGGGCATGGATGGGAAGGGGGCAGTACAGACAAGCTCGGCCTGCTGTCCCACCGTGGGCTTGCCGTTTTCATCATAGGCATAGACCTTCATGCCAAGACCCCGGCATTGAAGTTCTCCCGTATAGACAGGGCCAATCGGGTTGCCCAGGGCAAAACAGCCGTTCAGGTCTGATCCGCCGGATATGGATGCCAGCTGTAGATCCTGTTTGACTTCATTGTAGATGAATTCAAAATTTTCATCAGACAGGGGTGAACCCGTTGAAAGAACTGATTTTAAGGCAGACAGGTCAAATTGTTTGCCCGGCTTTACCCCGGCATTTTTCAGGGCTTCAATATATCCTGCACTGGTTCCGAAAATTGTGATTCGTTCATCCTGGGCCATTTTCCACAGGGCATCAGGGCCGGGGTGGAAAGGATTGCCGTCATAAAGGACAAGGGTGGCTCCCACACTTAATGAACAGGTAAGCCAGTTCCACATCATCCACCCGCAGGTGGTAAAATAAAAAATAATGTCTTCTTCTTTAAGGTCTGTATGCAGAACCAATTCTTTTTTCTGGTGTAAGAGAACTCCGCCCACACTCTGTACCATGCATTTGGGAAGGCCTGTGGTTCCGGAAGAATACATGATGTAAAGGGGATCATCAAAATCCATCTGCAAAAAATCAATTTCTTTTGCCGATGGATCTTTAAATTCTTCATACAATACTGCATTGGGAAGACTGCTGATATCGGGTTTTGCCGATACATAGGGAATCACGACAATTTTTTGAATGGAAGGAAGTTCCTTGACAATTCCGGCAATTCTTTCAATGCTGTCCATGGGTTTGCCCTTGAAAAAGTATCCGTCCGCCGTAAACAATACTTTGGGCCGGGTCTGTCCAAACCGGTCCAGAACCCCTTTGATGCCAAAGTCAGGTGAGCAGGAAGACCAGACAGCGCCAAGACTTGCAGCGGCCAGCATGGCGATGATGCTTTCTGGCATATTGGGGACAAACCCAACCACCCGGTCACCTTTTTTAATGCCAAGTTTTTTTAATGGAGCTGCTGTCTTTGCAACTTCATCATAGAGCTGGTTATAGGTCAGGGTCCTTCTGACAGAATCTTCACCCTTGAACACAATGGCCAGACGGTCATTTCTAAAGCGCAAGAGGTTCTCAGCAAAATTAAGTTTGGAATTAACAAAGAATTTTGCCCCGGGCATTTTGGCTGGATCATCAATGGCCTTGTCAAAGGTCTGGGAGGCCTTGATATCAATAAATTCCCAGGCAAGGGTCCAGAAATCCTCAAGATTATTCACAGACCATTCCCATAATTCGGGATATTGCTTAAAATCAGTGCCATATGTTTCATTTACAAGGTTCATGAAACCATACATATTGGTGCTTTTGATCCTCGCTTCAGAGGGCTGCCACAAAAGTTTTGACATGGGTATTTCCTCCTTATTCATACAAAACAGCAAGTATGGTGGCTTTATCGGTTTTTGCAGTAATAAAATGGGGCGTGGTTGACAGGTAGTAGGCACTGTCGCTCGGTTCAAGATCATAGGTGTCTTTTCCAATGGTCAGGTTGACAACACCATCAAGAACAAATATAAATTCTTCCCCGCTATGGATAGATATTTCCTTGTCTTCCATTCTTTCCAATTGTACGATCAGAGCTTCCATGTGACGGCCCTGGACTTCAGGGGCCAGGCTCATGTATGAGTAAGCATTCTGGCTGCCCGTTTTTGAAGAGGAACGGGAAATCTGCTTTCTTTCGTTTTTCCGTGTAATGGAATACAGCTTGTTTCCCTTGCCTGAGACAAGATGCCCCACGGCAGCATCCAATGCCTTGGATAGTTTCATCACCGTTCCGAGCTGGGGTTTTTCTTTGCCGTTTTCAATGTCTTTAAGCCGGGAAATTTCAAATCCTGTCAAATCGGAAAGCGCGTCAATGGAAATGCCTCTTTCTTCTCTTAATTGTTTGATGCGGTTTCCCACTTCATCTACATCGCCTTTTTCACCATTTTTTATATTTCCCGTGAGATCTTCAAAATAATCTAGATTGATATGAGGGATTTTATCTTTTTTTTCCATAGCATCTCCTTGTCATCATTATTTGGGAAAACTTTGATTAGTTTCTTCACCCAGTTTTTCCTTGAGTTTTGCAAGTCCGGGCCTGGCATACTCCATATGACCTTCCTTAAGGGTTCTGCCGTTGATCATGGCTTCACTTCTTAATCTTGTTCCAACGGTTTTTTCCAGCTGTTTTCCAAGCCACAGGATTCTGTCAACATCATATCCATGTTCTATACCCATTTCATCAATCTGTACAAGGGTATCTTCAAGGCAAATCAGTCCCACATATCTTGCATCATCATAATAATAATCCCCTGTGCCTTTGATGGGTCTGTCATCCAGGAAATTGGCCGGCTGTCCGCCAAGGCCGCCAAGGGTGGCTTCAAAATGGCAGATGCCTGCCTGAAGTGCGGCAAGAACAGATGCTGATGCCACTCTTTTGGTTTCATGGAAATGGGCAATGTGAAGGTTTGTATCCGGCATTTCATCAAGGATCATGGAAAAATACCGGTACACATCTGCAGCAGATGCACTTCCGTCGTGGTCAGCATGCTCAATGTCGCTGGCCCCGATGGAAAGCCAGTATTTGGTGAATTCAACTGCATCCTTTAAGTCCGTGGCACCGCCAATGGGGCTTCCCCAGATAGTGCTCACCGTGCCGCACATTTTAATACCGGCATCTGAGCACTTTTTAATACATCTTTCAGCTTCCTTAAAATAATTTGGCAGAGTTGTGCCTGAATTGGCAAAATGGTGCTGTTCTTCCGTGGAGACCATCATCAATACCCGGTCAGGTCCTACACCTCTTTTTTTAAGTTCAATGGCCCGGTCAACGGATGGTTCCCTAATGGTGATGGCTGTCAACACAACATCATCCATGTTAATGCCTTTTCTGGCTGCTCTTCCCACAAAATTATCACCTCTAAGATGGGCTAAAAGTTCTTCAGCATCACTGAACTGGGGCATACTTCGCGGGTTACCGAGATTTGTGACCTCAATATTGCGGCATCCTGCAAAAATCAATTCTTCAAGATAGGTGATTTTGGCAGAAGTTGAAATAAATTTTTCAAGATGCTGGAATCCATCCCGGACTGTGATATCTCCAATGGTTACTTTTTTTGGCATTCTTGGAAAAATTTTCCAATAATCATATTCTGTCATTCTTTTTATCCTTTGTATTTTTTAAAATCTGAAATTTCCAAATGTTGCTTCACCAATAGGTTTGACATGGCTGACTTCAAAGGCCATGGCAAGCCAGTCCCGGATTTCACAAAATTTGATGACCCGGTCGTTTAAAAGCCGGGAAGCGCAGAAAAAGGGATGGGCTTCTCCATCATACTTGTCAATCATTTTCTGCTGAAAGGCATTAATTTCTTCCTGGGTCATGTGGGTGCCCTTGGCCTTTGCCTTGGCCTGCTCAATGCTTAACAAAACCCCGCCTGCACTTTTGCCGCTCATAACTCCGGTTCTGGCCCGCATGGTTGAAAATAAAAAGTTGGGCCTGTATCCACGGCCGCACATGCCGTAATTAGCTGCCCCGTTATCAGGTCCTATAACAAGCTGTATCCTTGGCACCTGGGCACAGGAGACTGCACGGACCATGTCCGCACCATATTTTCCAATACCTGCATGTTCAGAATCAGAACCGATCATATAACCGGGCGAACTCTGGATAAAGAGCAGCGGGGTTTTTTCATAGGAACACCTGACCACCCATTCCGTTACCTTTTGGGCTGCTTCATGAAAGATAATGCCTGCGGCATTGGAGCAGACAACTCCGATGGGAAATCCCTTGATTCTGATTTTACCCGTCAGGATGTTGGACCCCCGGCCAGGGGCAAAATTTTTCTTGTGCTCAATAAATTCAGATTCATCTGCAATGGAGGCAATAATTTTTCTGCCGTCAATGCCTTTGTGGGGGGATATGGGCATGACATCATATATGGTTTCCAGAGGAATTTTGGGCTCTTTGGCCTCATAGGTGTGACCCTGAATTTTCTGGGGCCGGGTCAAAGAAAGAAGCTGCCTTGCTCTTTTAATGGCATCGGTCTGGTCCGTGCATAGATGATCTGCCCCACCGGAAATCTGGGTATGAACCTTTGCTCCTCCAAGATTTTCAGCTGATATCTCTTCTCCCGTGGCCATTTTTACAAGGGGAGGGCCACCCAGGAATGAAAAGGACTGCTTTTCAATCATGATGGATTCACAGGCCATGAAAACAATATAAGCGCCCCCTGCAGTATTGCCGCCTGTACTGATGGTGACCTGGCGAAGTCCCATGGCAGACATCCTTGCCATATTATAAAAGATAGATCCAAAATGCTGGTCATCAGGGAAGACATCGGCCTGCATGGGAAGGAAAACGCCTCCTGAATCAGCTATATAAAGGCAGTTGAGCCCGTTTTTTTCAGCAATGGCCTGGGCTCTCATGTGCTTTTTAAGCGTGATGGGAAAATAGGTGCCAGCCTTGACGCGGCTGTCATTGGCCATGATCATGGTCCAGTTGCCATGGACTTTTCCAATTCCCGTGACAATTCCGGCACAATGCACATCTTCCACTCCTGGATATCCCATGCCAAATCCTGCTAAAGTGGAAAGTTCAAAAAATTGACTGCCCGGATCAATCAGATCTGAGATCAATTCTCTTTCAGGCCGTTTGCCTCTTTTGGCAAGGGTGTCTATGGCTTTCTGGCCGCCCGAGCAAATCGCCTCCTGTCGTCGGTCTTCCAGTTTTTTTTCTTCAGATTTCCAAAAAGTTTTATTTTCTGTCATGGGTTTTTTTATCTTCCTTTATAAACGGGTTTTCTCTTTTCTTTAAAAGCAGTCAGGCCTTCAATTCTGTCTTGTGTGGGTATGGTCACCCTGTAGGCATTGGATTCTATGGCAAGCCCTGTGGCAAGGTCGGTTTCAATACCTTTGTCTATGGCATATTTTGCCATCTCAACGGCAATGGGCCCGGTCTGGGCAATCATGTCCGCCATTTCCATGCACGCATCCAAAAGGCTTTCAGATGTTGTTACTCGATTAACAAGTCCGATATCAAGGGCTTCTTTTGCGTCCACTCTGCGTCCTGTAAAAATAAGTTCCTTTGCCTTTGCCACCCCGATGATTCGTGGCAGACGCTGGGTGCCTCCCCCTCCCGGGATTATGGCAAGTCTTGCTTCCGTCAATCCCATGCTGGCGTTTTCCGAGGCAATGCGGATATCTGATGCCAGCGCCACCTCCGTACCGCCGCCAAGAGCAATTCCATTCACGGCACAAATCACGGGTATGGGAAGGTTTTGAATTGAGGTCAGAAGATTTCTGATGGTGATGATAAATTTTTTAACCTCATCCGGGGTTAAGCTTGCCCTTTCCTTTAAATCAGCTCCGGCACAAAAGGATTTTTCTCCGGCACCCGTGATGATGACGGTTCTGATATCCGTTCTGTATTGAAGGCTATTGATTTCATTTTTAATAGCATATAAGAGATCAAAATTCAGACAGTTCATCACCTTTGGTCTGTTCATGGTCAAAATGACAGCCTTGTTCTTTTCTTCCTTTAGCAATAAGGGATCGCTCTCGCTGCTACCGCTGCTTGCGTTGCTGTCATTGTTTTTATGGTTTGTGCTCATAGTGTTCTCCTGGGGTTTTTCCCTTTGTATCAGCAGCCAATATGTCGTGAAATCACAATGCGCTGAACTTCCGAAGTTCCTTCACCAATTTCCAGGAGTTTCTGGTCCCTGTAAAATCTTTCCACATTGTATTCTTTCATGAGACCATATCCGCCATGGATCTGGACTGCATGGTCAGCCACCCTGGACATGACTTCAGAACAATAGAGTTTGCCCATGGCAGCCTCTTTTTCATAGGGCCGTTTATTGCTTTTCAGCCAGCAGGCTTTGTATAAAAGATTTCTGGCGCACTCTATTTCCAT
>JAQICW010000661.1 GCA_027858355.1 Desulfobacula sp. | reverse complement strand
ATTTTTTTACATAAATGAATGAAGAATTTAGTATGTGTTTACTTCTCTTCAAATATCGTTACTACTTTTGGAGCCCTGAATCAAAGTATAAATCTATTTATAACTATTTTTCATTTAATTAGTTAGCAAGTTTCTTTACCTTATCATATAGACCTTTTTCCCAGATTCCCTTTTTCTCCATCTGATAGGGAACCTGACTTAAAGCTTTAAAGAAACTGTCCCTATCAACACCTTCAATTATTTCCATCCGCCCTTCTTTTCTTAAATTAGCTAGCTGTTTTTCAACATCACTTTTAATTAGATTTTCAATAAATGGTCTAGTATCTACAGCGGCTTTTTTAATTATGTTTTGCTCTTCTTTGGTTAATTTTTTATATGTCATTTCAGATATAACTATTCCAGCTGTTTCAAATTGATGGCTGGTTAACGAAACATACTTACAAGGCTCATGCATTTTATTGTGTATAGTCAGATCAATTGGACCCTCAAATGCCTCTGCTACACCCTGTTGCAAAGCCATATATAACTCTGAATAAGGTATAGATACCGTAGTTGCCGGTGTTTCTCCCCAGGGTATAGCAAATGCATCTAATGGAACTGTTCTCATGATGACACCTTTTAGGTCGTTAATTGATTTTATAGGACCGGCTTTTTTCGTCGAAAACACCTGTCTGGGAGCTCTATACCAAGTACCATCCAGCATCCTGATTTTGTATTGATTAAGCAACTTCCCCTGAGCTATCTTACCTGGTTCGCCGTCCATAGCAGCCTTGGCATGGTTATAATCTTTCATTGCAAAAGCTGTAGCCCATAAGTTAAATTCCCCAACCAATTGACTAAACCAACCTACTCCACCAACGAAAAGGTCTAATTCTCCCATTCTTAAACTCTCAAGTTGAGTAGCGCCTTTACCCAGCATTGAACCGGGAAAATATTTAATTGTAACTGAGCCATTTGTTCTCTCTTCAACTAAATTAATAAAATGTTTTGCAGCTTTCGAAATATTAGCTTCAGCGCCAGTAACCGCTCCCATTTTTAAAGTTTTGGCTGCCACCATTCCAGTGATAGAAAAACTAATAATTAGCATTACAATTGAAATAATAGTGATTCTTTTAAACATTTTTTGCTCTCCTTGTTTTATTTAAATTTTTCCCAAATCCATCTTTACCAATAAAGACAAAAAGTTCTCTACTTTTTGTACACTGTACTCAGCAGCTCGGCAGATGTATTCCTGCTCGCTGTCCTCAATAGTAACGTACCGTTACCCTAAGTCTAATTCCGATAACTTTTCGAGCTCTTATCACCCCCTATGTATTTAAATTAAAGACAATGTGTACGTTTCATTCATCTGCTTGCTTTTCTAAATCCCTTCCTATTACAATTTTTTGCATTTCCGAGGCACCAGCAACTATTTGCAGTAATTTGGCCAATGCCCAGTTTTCACTTAACACAGAGTTTTCAGTGAATCCTTCTGCTCCAAAAAACTGTAAACATTTAGTTGTCGTCTCCATCGCAACTTCAGTGGCATATAAATTATTCTTATACGCCTGGATAGATATTTTATTTTTACTATCCATAACGGATGCAGTTTTGTAAACTAACCATCTTCCTGCTTCAACTTTAGCAGTCAAATCTGCAAGTTCCCACTGAACTCCCTGCCTGGATATAATAGGTTTATCGAAAGATATTCTCTGGCCAAGATAATTTACAGTAATATCAATTACTCTCTGGGCAATACCCATTGAAATAGAAGGCAAAAATACGCTTGCAGCATCTATATCTCTTAAGGCTTCTTCATATCCCTTATCAGAGAGCAACCTTTTTTTTGAAACAGTACAATTGTTAAATTCCATGTCACAACAGGACATAGCGCTTAACCCCATTATTGGTTTTTTCTTTCCAATTGTTAAACCTTTTGTATTTCTATCAAGCAATATCATAAGAATATGATTACTATTAGGTGAACCATCTTTAACCATCACATTAAAATGGCTGGCTTCTGCAGCATTAACAATCCACATTTTTTTTCCATGAATATGATAGCCGTCTGCTTTGAGTTCTGCATATGAAGTTATAGCTGAAGGATCATTACCTGAAGACTCTTCGGTTAAAGCAAATGCATTTATTTTTTTGCCCCCAGCCATATCAGGGAGCAATTTTTTTATTTCTTCAGGTGTATCATAAAAAGTACCAATTTCCTTGGTTACATTATTGTGTGTCTGAATCAAAAAACTGAGTACGCCACAACCGTAGGCAAGTCCTTCATATATTAATGCTTGTTCTAAGAAATTATATCCTTGACCACCCAATTCCGAAGGAAGGCCAATCCCGCAGTAACCATTATTAGAGAATATTTTAACCGCATCTTTAAAAGATTTATCACAGTTTTTCCATTTTCTTTTTTCAGAAGTAAAATTCGATATTGAAAAGTCTTTGGCCTTTTCAAATATTTTTTTTTCTTTGATTGATAACGCTATTGTCATCAAACCTCTCCTGAAGTCAAGTACTTATCACGGAGCAGACGCTTGTATAGTTTTCCTGTTGGATGGCGGGGGAGTGTTTCCTGGAAATCTATGCTGCGTGGACATTTGATCGCTGATATTCGGGATTTGCAAAACTTGATCAGTTCTTTTTCCAATGCGAGTCCTGCCTCGCTCATGTCGCTGGGCTGTACCACGGCCTTGACTTCTTCACCGAAATCTTCGTTAGGAATGCCGAACACAGCTACATCCATTACCTTAGCATGGGTCGTGAGAATATTTTCAGCCTCTTGAGGGTAGATATTGACGCCTCCGGAGATGATGACAAAAGCCTCGCGCTCAAGAAGGTAAAGATATCCATCCTCATCAACTTTCCCGATATCACCAATGGTGCTCCACCCTTTTTCGTTATAAGATTCCGCAGTCTTTTCAGGATCGTTATGATAGACGAATTCATGTCCGTCGGAAAAATAGATCTTTCCTTTTTCCTCCGTGGAGAGTTCATTTCCATCCTCATCACAAATATGCAGGGTGCCTAAAGCGGCCTTGCCTACGGACCCTTTGTGGCTGAGCCATTCTTCGGGGCTGATTTTGCAAAATCCGTTATTCTCCGTGCCTGAATAATATTCGTGAATAATCATTCCCCACCAGTCGAGCATTTTCTTTTTGATGTCGATGGGGCAAGGAGCAGCCGCATGAAGGGCACATTTTTGAGAAGATATGTCATACTTGAGCCTGACATCATCAGACAATTTCAACATGCGGACAAACATCGTGGGCACCCACTGGCTGTGTGTGATTCGCTCCGTTTCTATGAGCTTCAAGGCCTCCTCTGCATCAAATTTCTTCATGATGAAAACGGTGCCGCCCTTGTTGATCGTTGTCATGCTGTGGCGAAGGGGAGCCGCGTGATAAAGGGGTCCTGGGCAAAGGTAGCGCGTGTCACTGTCATACCCGAACAGCCTGCACAAAAGTTCGATTAACATCGTTGACTCGCCTGGTTTCTTCCCGGTCAGGGACCATTTTACGCCTTTCGGACGACCGGTCGTCCCTGAAGAATAGAGCATATCCAGCCCTTGCATTTCATCGTCGATGGGGTCTTCAGGCAAATCTGCACAGGCTGTTTCCCAGCTTTCATATCCTGGGATAACACCACCGACCATATACCGGTGTTCAACATCAGGCATCCTGGATACGAACTCGGCCGCAACCTCAGCCATTGCGTAGGAAGTAATAAATACTTTAGCACGACAATCTTTAATGATGTATTCAATCTCATAGGGCGTGAAATAAGTGCTTGTCGTTGTGTAATATAAACCGGAACGATCTGCACTATAGCAGATCTCAAGAAAGTGGCGATTGTTCTCCATGAGAATCACAATATGATCACCCGTCTTCAAACCACAGGATCTGAAAAGATGAGACCCTTGATTGGATCTGGATTCAAGTTGGCCATAGGAGACCGTTTCGCCGGTATGACACATCTTGTAAGCTAGGGTATCGGGAGCAGATTGTGCTATTCTGATGGGATAAAACATTACTACACCTCATCCTGTGGGTATTCATATTTATTGACAAAGCTGGCTACACGCTCCAGCAAGATTTCTGTCGAACCATCAACAAGTCCAGCGATTCGGGAACCGATTAGGTGCCGACACAAGGGATATCGCTCATGCAATCCCTCTGCGCCCATCGTTTGAATGAGCGCCGGCAGGTGTCTTTCTGCCATGCGCGTAGAAAAAATTTTGGCCTGTGCCGCATTTAGTTGAGCATCAATTCCTTCATCGATCTGGGCTGCTGCTTGGCTTACCATCAGTCGCGCAGCGGTTAAATCTATTTTTGCATCTGCCATTCTCCATCGCAGTCCTTGGCGAGTATTCAAGGGTTTTCCAAACGTCCTGCGACGGCGGCTGTATTCAGCACAGATGTGCAGTGCTTTATCAACCATACCGCAGCACATTGCGGCAACGTAAACCCTGGCTCCGTTGATTTCACCCATCACGGATTTAAATGCCATCCCTGGTGGCGCCAACATCTCATCGGGCAGGACTTCATAACCGTCTAAACGAAAACCGCCTGTGCCAATGGAATATTGTTCTGCCACATGGAATGCCGGTTCTCGAATAAAACCGGACCGTTTTGCATCAATCACAAAGGCCGCAATCCCGGAGGTCCCGCTACCGGCTTCAGTTTGTGCATAAACGATGATCACATCCGCTAGGGTGGCATTGACTATCCAGGTTTTCTCTCCATGCAAAAGCCATCCATTTGGCACTTTCGTTGCTAACGTTTGGATTGCGGACACATCAGAACCGGCCCCTGCCTCGGTCAGAGCTGTGCATCCCAATATATTTGCTGCGAGGATATCGGGTACGTAAGCTTTAATCAGACGAGATGATGCTTCCCGGGCCAATTTCTCCGCAACATTATGCGTATTCACCAAAGAAATCGCAAACCCGAAGTCCTCCCCTGCAAAAATTTCCAGAATACGTGTCTTACAAGAAAAGGAGAATCCCAATCCCCCATGGTCAACCGGAACTTGAATACCAGTGAAGC
>JAQICW010000169.1 GCA_027858355.1 Desulfobacula sp. | reverse complement strand
AAGATCATGAAATCCTATTTCAGGGCATTGACCATAGCCGGCTCAGACAGTGGCGGAGGGGCCGGTATCCAGGCTGATTTAAAAACTTTTTCTGCTCTGGGCTGTTTTGGAATGTCCGTTATTACGGCCCTGACTGCACAGAACACCCGGGTGGTCACGGGTATTTTTCCGGTTCCGCCTGAATTTATCGGCCAGCAGATTGATGCGGTCCTTTCGGACATTGGCACGGATGCAGTGAAAATCGGCATGCTCCATTCCCCTGAGGTCATTGAAATGGTGGCCAAAAAACTTGTCCAATGGAATAGCTCCAATATTGTCCTTGACCCCGTCATGATTTCCAAAAGCGGGGACAAGCTGCTGCAAAGCGATGCAGTCCAGGCATTGAAAACTCTCCTTATTCCCAAGGCCTTCATTATCACCCCTAATTTACCCGAAGCATCTGTTCTGCTGGACCGGGATGTTGAAACCATGGATGATATGACCAGGGCAGCAATGGATCTTGCGACCCTGGGCTGCCCTAATGTTTTGTTAAAAGGCGGTCATCTCACCCATGGGAACAGCTGTGATCTTCTATATCAAAAGGACACGGATACCATGACAAAACTGCCTGGCACACGCATTAATACCCCCAACTCCCACGGTACGGGATGCACTTTGTCCTCGGCGATCTGTGCCAATCTTGCCAAAGGCATTGGGCTTGAAACTTCTGTCCAGAATGCCAAAGACTATATCACCTGTGCCCTTACTGCAGGGGCAGAATATACAACGGGCAAAGGCCATGGACCGGTTAACCATTTTTTCAACCTCTGGCCTGACGTCTAAAGGTGGTTTTATCTTCTTTAATCAGGCACTAAATAGTAAACCAGGGAACAATCAAGTATCTCATAACCGCTGGATCATATATAGAAAGGTTGGAAACCGGCTTTGTGATTTTAGTTTATAAAAATCATAGAGGGCCTGCCGGGAGGGGCAGCCGAATTTCAAGGGCGACAGGTAAACACAGCCTTTGGGTTTTGTCCTGTTGACACTTTCCCTGATTAGGGTCATTAACCCTTTATAGTGGGAATCCGGAAGACTTTCATCCATGACAAAATTGCAGGTGATTTCTATATTGGGGAAGGTATTATTTATGGTTTGTATTTTTTCAAAGGCCTGGCCCACTTGTTTTTTTGTCAAAGGTTTGCCCAGAAGGTCTAAGGTTGCCTGATCATAGGATTCAAGGCCGATATTGATAAAGGTTTGAAAGGGGAGGCAGTTGAGTGAATCAAAAAAGGTTATCTCAGCATTTAAAAAAGAATCCACACTCCCGAACATGAACAGAAAGGTTTTTGTCATGTATGATGATTGGAATTCAAAGGCATCATAGGCATCCTGAGCTGTCCTGAGAATCAGATCAAAAGGAGCGTTTAAGGCATCATGCTCTCCTAAAAACAGGGCATTGAAATTTACAATGTCCTTGCTATACAATCGCTTGAGCCGGGTAATCTGGTTGTCAATATCCTGTTTGGATCGTATTGAGAATTCCTTTTTGTTTTTTACTTTACAAAACCGGCATTTATAAAGGCACCCGTCACAAATAGTTAAAGGGATGATATTATAGTCAACATGCCGGGCATCGGGCGGCATCACCGTCACCCTTGACCCGGATATGTCAAACAGTTGTTGCGCTTTTTTCTGCAGCCCTTCAGGACTTTGCTGCCGAATGGATTGAATCCACCGGGAAAATTCATCGGGCATGCCCGTATCCGGCAATTGTGATATGATTTGATACCAGTTTTTGACAATATCATCTACGCCACTCTCTTCAAAAGGCTTGCCGCCGAGCAGGGAATTTGTCGGATATGTCAGGTTGGGCAGATAATATTCACCTAAAGCCTCAAAAACCCCTGAATAACCGCCCGTGGAATAATAAACCCAGTCATCCCCCATGGTTCGTTTAAGCCATTCTGATGGATGAAGCCATGTCTTTTTTTTGATCTTGCATGCCGGATTTCATGATTGAGATTAAATTCAAATATATAATCATCGGTTTCAAACTTTGAAAAAAGTCCATATTTTACAGGGAAACTGACCTTGGTATATTCATTGGCACCACAACTATTCAATTCAATAGAAAGCTCCTGTGAAAGGTTACTGGATTGGAAGGTTTGAGTATTATAGCCATTTTTCTGCAAAGGGTTAAGAATCTCCATATTTTTAATGATCTTTGTTTACAATTGAAATTGTCACTTGGCAATCCTTTTTTAAAAGTTTTGCCGGTCAACTGATTTCAGCTCGTTTTTATGGGCTTTCTACCGGGTGGTCTGTAATCCCAATTAAATTTAATGTTGCACCTTGGAATGAAAAAATACAAGGTACAAGATATTGTAGTTGATTGTTTTTGAATAAAAAAGAGGACTACCAGAGGATAGTCCGGGGTGGTTTTTTGACCGCGAAAAGCGAAGACAATAGCCAGTAGTCCAGTCTAATAGAGCAATCTTACTTTGGAAAAATAAAAATCCTCAACTCTGAAGCGATCCTGAGC
>JAQICW010000095.1 GCA_027858355.1 Desulfobacula sp. | reverse complement strand
AGATATATCACTATAAAAGGGGAAAGAGGGCAGATTTTTGATAGAAACATGAACGAACTTGCCACCAGCAGTGATGCCATATCCATCACTGCCAATCCTTCAAATATAAAAGATCCCAGATCTGCTGCTAAAAAACTTTCCAAAATACTGGGGATTAACGGGAAAAAACTTCAAGACACACTTTCATCAAGGCGCATGTTCGCTTGCGTTGCCAAAAGTATTTCTCCGGCTCAGGCTGAACAAATCAGGGAATTGAACCTGGGGGGCATTTATTTTGAAAATGATTCTAAAAGATTTTACCCCAACAGAAACCTTTCAGCACAAGTCATCGGATTTACCGGTACAGATAATTCAGGTCTTGAAGGCCTTGAGTATAAGTACAATTCTGTTCTGGAAGGAAGTTCCTTAAAAATAAGGGTTAAAAAAGATGGGAATGGAGGGATACTTGAGCTTGGCAAGGAAAAAAGAGCTGAACTGAAAGGAAAGTCCATTGTACTGACCCTGGACAAAAAAATTCAATTTTTAAGTGAACAAATACTTGAAAAAACCGTGGAGGCCCACCAGGCAAAATCAGGGATGGCTCTGGTGATGAGGCCTAAAACCGGAGAATTGCTTTCCATTGCCCATTTTCCACAATTCAATCCAAACAATTTCAAAAAATATAACAATATCGCCTTCAGAAACCGTGCCGTCACAGATGCATTTGAGCCTGGATCTGCCATGAAGGTCTTTACGGCAGCTGCAGCGCTGGAAAATGGGTTTGGTCCCAAATCCATTTTTTATTGTGAAAACGGCACCTATAAAATCGGAGCATTTACCATTCATGACACCCATCCCTATGATTGGCTTTCCATGAATCAGATTATCAAATTTTCAAGCAATATTGGAGTCACGAAAATCGGGGCAACCATTGGGGATAAGGCCTTGTACAATTATCTGACTGCCTTTGGGTTTGGAAATAAAACCCAGATTGAGTGCCCCGGAGAAACAACGGGCAGCCTGAGTCCCTATCAAAAATGGTCTAAAATCGATGCCGGTGCCATCTCTTTTGGCCAGGGCGTTTCTGTTTCTGCCATACAACTTATCAGTGGTATCAGCGCAATTGCAAATAATGGCGTTCTTATGAAGCCCTTGTTGATAAAAAAAATCATGTCCAGCAACGGGAAAGACTTAAAAGTATATCATCCGGAAAAAATCCGCCAGGTCATCTCCTCAAAAAGTGCTCGACAGGTTAAAACGATGATGCGTCTTGCCGTAGAAAACAAAGGCACTGGTACAAAAGCAGCAATGGTTGGATATACCGTTTGTGGAAAAACAGGCACCGCTCAAAAAGCCATGAAAAACGGAAAAGGTTATTCAAAAGGCAACTATATCTCGATTTTTACCGGATTTGCACCAGAGGACAATCCTGAACTTGCAATTCTTGTGGCCATTGATGAACCCAGAAAACAATATTATGGCGGAGATGTAGCAGCGCCTGCTTTTAAAACAATCATGACTGAATCATTTAATTATTTAAATATACCCCCTGAAAACAATGAACATATGATGGCCTTATTATCGCCCGGAGAAAAAAATTGAAGCTGTCTGAACTAATCAAAGATTGTTCAAAATCAGGGATAACCCATGATCCTGAGATTCCCTCTATTGCTTCAAACTCCAGGAATATCCAGCCTGGCGGCCTGTTCATTGCTGTTAAAGGATTTATAGTTGACGGACACGATTATATTGACCAGGCCTTTGAAAACGGGGCCATAGCCGTTATTGCTCAAACCAATCCGAAAAACCTGGAAAATGTCATTCTGGTTGAAAACTCAAGGCTTTCCATGGCTTCCATCGCAGCCAATTTTTATGGCAATCCTTCAAAGGATATGACCCTTGTCGGCATCACGGGAACCAATGGAAAAACCACAACCACATGGCTGCTTGAAAGTATTTTTAAAAACTGCGGATTTTCAACTGGTGTCATTGGAACTATCAACATCAGGTATAACAATAAGATTTTTGACAATCTTGTAACCACACCTGATTCCATTGATCTTCAAAAAACCCTTTATAAAATGAAAAACTCAGGGGTGACCCATGTCATCATGGAAGTCTCTTCCCATGGACTTGACCTCAACAGGGTGGATTATTGCCAATTTGACCTGGGGGTATTTACAAACCTTTCCCAGGATCACCTGGATTATCACAAAGGAATGGCAGAGTACTTTAATTGTAAAAAAAGGTTTTTTACCCAGTGTCTCAGGTCAAGCAAGAAAAAAAATCCCATAGCCGTTCTAAATATTGATGACCCAAAAGGAAAAATCCTTTTAAAGTCACTGAAATATAAAACCATTGCTGTCAGCACAAAAAAGAAAATAGATGTTTTTTCACAGGATATCACAGATGATATTCACGGGTTGTCAGGGACCATTTGCCTGTCTAATGCTTCATTTCATTTAACATCACCATTGACGGGCACCTTTAATTTAGAAAACATCCTGTGCGCAGCCGGTGCTGCCCATGCCCTGGATATCCATTCCCATCAAATTAAAAAAGGAATTGAAGACTGCGTAACCATTCCAGGACGTCTTGAAAAAATTGACAACCCCATTGACCGGTTTTTATTTGTTGATTATGCCCATACACCTGGCGCCCTTGAATCCATTTTAATGACGTTACAACAAAGAGCCCCCAAAAGAATCATCACCGTTTTTGGATGCGGTGGGGACAGGGATCGGTCAAAACGGCCATTAATGGGACAGGTGGCATGCACGCACAGCCATATTGCCATTGTAACCTCTGATAACCCCAGAACGGAACATCCAGATTCCATTATAAATGATATTCTTAAAGGGATTGATGGATTTCACAAACTTTCTGAAAATGATCTTTTGTTACATCCTTTTAAAAAAGGCTATATAGTTGAAAGCGACCGGGGAAAAGCCCTGAAAAAAGCTATATTTATTTCAAAGCCCGGGGACATCATTATCGCTGCGGGCAAAGGCCATGAAACTTAACAGATTACCAATACAGGAACCATTCACTTTGATGATAAAGAAGAATTTACAAAAGCAGCGCAAAAATCTGCAAGCCAGTTCAAACCCATCCCATGGAAAACCAATGATCTATCAAAGGCTTTGAATACAGAACCTGTTTTTTCAACAATTAAAAAAAATTATACTTTTACCGGAATCTCAACAGACTCACGGGCAATTTTAGAAACCCAGATTTTCATCGCACTTAAAGGAGAAAACTTTGATGGTCACGCCTTTATTAAACCCCTTATGGAAAAAGGGATAAAAGGGTTTATCACAACAAAGGGATTTATCAAAACCCTGGATGAAAATACAAAAAAAACCTTGTTTAAAAAAAATCTGATCATTTTTGAAACAAAGGACACCTTAATGGCCTTAGGACAGCTTGCCCAATATCAAAGGCTCAGGTCAAATGTAAAACTGCTTGCCATTACAGGTTCCAGCGGTAAAACAACCACAAGAAAAATTATTGAAGAAATTTTTAAAACCCAGTTTCACACCCATGCAACCAAAGGAAATCTCAATAATGAAATCGGCTTGCCTCTCACCCTTTTAGAACTTTCCTCTGCCCACGAATGGGCCATTGTTGAAATGGGCATGAACCACCCGGGCGAGATATCAAGACTGAGCCGGATAGCGCTTCCTGATATTGCCATGGTGATCAATACGGCCGGTGTTCACTTAGAGGGGCTTGGCAGTGTAGATAATGTAGCAAAAGCAAAGGCTGAAATATTTGACGGCATAAGGGAAAATGGGACAGCTATTCTCTTTGCCGATGACCCGAGGCGTAATACACTTGAAGCAAAAGCCAGAGAAAAAAAAGCCATTCAAAACCTGCTTTTTTTTGGTTCCGGACCAGGCTCAGGTATTCGATCCACCAAAGTTAAAACCCTGA
>JAQICW010000075.1 GCA_027858355.1 Desulfobacula sp. | reverse complement strand
GCAGCATCCATGTATCTGCTTAGGCAATTTTTCCTGAAAAATGAAGGAAAACCTACAGATTTTGATTTAAAGGAACTCATAAAAATATATGCCGATATGCACATAGTAAATATAGCAATCGCCGAGCGGTTGAAGGCCGCGAGCAAAACAGATTCCGCCGTTAATGCGATTATTCTACTGGACGTGTTTACATATGTGCTGCCCCTTTCCATAGAAGGCTATCTTCGAAAGTTCAAGTACCTGTTTGATCTTGACTGCTGAACACCAACAGTCTTTTTAGCTAAAATTCAGGGATTTACCCTATGTAATCACAGCAGCCAATAATCCTGTAGCAAGAAATAAAAATTCAATAACAAATTCTCGATGCACACCAGATATAAGACTATTGTTTTTAAAAAACCTTATTAATAAAAGCATGATCAAGGGTATGAAAGCGAAAAAGAAAGCCTTTATTGCCAATACATCTGTGAAAATAGATAAAATAATAATACCCATATCAACAAGCAACACATATTGTATGATTTCAAAACTGCGATTTTCCCCTAAAAGGGTGGGAAGGGTTTCTTTGCCTGTGATTCTATCACCCTGAATGGCCATAATATCAAAAAAGGCAGTTCTCGCAAATACAAGCCCCATGGCAAACAGGCACACCATTGCAACTGAAATCAAATCGCTTGGATTTGTCATTGCCGGCAAAAGGCATGTTACTGTTCCCCAGGCAATGGTAATCAGAATGGTTTTTGAACCGGGGATATCTTTTATTCTGGCAACGGTTCCCTTTTTTAACATTAAAGAGATGATTTTCAAATTGTATGACAACCCCAAAATACTCATGACAAGCAGAACAAAAAAAGAGAACACTCCCGTGGTAAAGCTCAGGTAAAGACCTGTTGAACCTGATAAAATGGCAAGAACACACAGATAAAAACGATTTTTTTTGTAAAAAAGCGCTCTTTGGGGATGATTATATTTATCAGATTTAATCGTAAACAAATTGTTTAATATCTGCATTGAAAGGACATAGAGCGTGGCAATCAAAGCATGGTGAAAATCCCGGGTAATCCCTTGAAGCATGGAACATGCGTAGGTCAGGAAGCCTGCACCTACAGCAGCCATTATATTGGTTTTCAGTAAAAAATCACGAATAAAAAATAAAAAGGCTTTCACAACATGTTGATGTTGAAGATTGCTTTCTATTTTCCTGTACGCATCATTAATGATCCAGTTTGGTGTAGATGCTCCGGCTGTAATCGCAACAGACCTGGCAAATGACAATTTCTCATAATCAATCTGGGAAACATCTTCAATATGGGTAACAAATTTGCCTGTTCCGGATGCAATCTGTGCCAGTCGTTTTGTATTTCCGCTCTGTCTTCCTCCAACAACTATCACTGCATCATTTTCCCCGGCAAGTTTACGGATTTCTGCCTGGCGTTTTTCAGTGGAGCCGCAGATAGTATCAAATATTTTATAATGGGGTGCATTGGTTTTACACCATGTCTTTATTTCATCATAAAATGCAGTATTCTGGGTGGTTTGAGCAACAATAACAGCAGCTTCAAACTTGGGCAGTGTACAAAGCCGTTCCATGGATGTTATGGTATGCCCTTTTCCCTTTGCATATCCCAAAAGACCCACGACTTCCGGGTGTTGCTCATCCCCGATAATAATAGTTGAATACCCTTTCCGGGCATATTCATCAATAATCACCTGGACTCTTACTACCCTGGGGCAAGTCGCATTTATCACTGTAAAACCGGCATGCTTTAATGCTTTTTCATCCTCCGGCGGAACCCCGTGTGCCCGGATTAAAACAATACCACTACCCTTTTCAGGAATTTTATCAATCCTGAAAATCTTTTTTCCCTCAAGCATTTTCAGGACCTGGGGGTTATGGATCAAAGGCCCATAGGTATAAATGGGTTCCTGGGACAGGTTAGATGCATCCAGCACCATATCCACAGCACGGCGGACTCCCATACAGAACCCGGCCGTTTTCGCAACGACTATTTTCATGAAACATGGCTCAGAAGATCGACCAGGCGCTGAAACTCTGTTTTGGATTTAAAATTGATTTCAATCTTGCCTTTATCCCCGATCTTTTTAATTTTGACAATGGATTGATTATGGTTGGAAAGTATTGAACAGGTTTCATCAAGAAATTGTTTTTCAGCTGCTGATATTTTTTTCTGAAATTTCTGGGGTTCTTTTTTGGCGTTATTGACAAGTTTTTCCGTCTGTCTCACAGACAACTCTTTTTCAAGGACTATTTCAAAAAGATAAATCTGGTTTTCCTGGGAGCCAGCCCCTAAAAGGGCTCTTGCATGTCCCATGGATATTTTTTCTACTATCAGGCTGTCTTTAATCACCTGGGGTAGGCTTCTGAGACGAATCAGATTTGCGATTGTAGAACGGTTCTTACCAATTTTTTTTGCAACTTTTTCCTGGGTATAATTAAATTCATTAATCAATCGGTAATAAGCTTCTGCCTCTTCAAGAACATTTAAATTTTCTCTTTGAATATTCTCAATAATGGAAACTTCCAGGACCTGTTCATCCGTCAAATTTTTTACAAACACGGGCACATGGGTCAAATTAACTTCCCTGGCAGCGCGAAGCCTTCTCTCACCTGCTATCAACTCATAGGAATCATCAAGATGCCTTACCAGCAAAGGTTGCAAAATACCCTGCTGTGCAATGGATTCCTTTAGCATGTCCATTTCTTCCTGGTTGAACACGGTTCTTGGCTGATACCTGTTAGGCTTTATATCTTCAATGGAACACATGAAAAAATCAGGACTGCTCTCCGACATGTCAAAATCCGGAATCAGTGCTGAAATTCCCCTTCCCAAACCAGTGTTTTTCTTTTTCTTTTTCATCATCTTTTTTCGTGTGACCCCCGGGTTAGAAGTTCCCTTGCAAAAGTAATATAGCTTTTTGACCCTGTTGACTGCTTATCATATAAAATAATCGGCAATCCATAGCTTGGTGCCTCTCCAAGCTTCACATTACGCGGTATTTTTGTTTTGAAAACCATATCTTTGAAATATTTTTTTGCATCTTCAACAACATTTTGAGCAAGATTTGTTCGTTTGTCATACATGGTCAAAAGGATCCCTTTGATCTTTAATCCGGGATTAAAAGATGATTTAACGCGTTTAATGGTATCCAGGAGTTGCCCCAGGCCTTCCAGGGCATAGAATTCACTTTGAAGGGGTATCAAAACAGAGTCTGAAGCTGCAAACGCGTTTAATGTCAACAAACTCAAAGCCGGCGGGCAATCAATAATAATATAATCAAAATTTGCTTTTACCGGCTCCAGAAGATTTTTAAGCTTTTTCGCCCTGTCCTTTTCTGACACCATCTCAATTTCAAAGCCTATGAGATCCGTATCAGACGGAATCATCATCAGTTTAGGCAAAACCGTGGGAAAAATAATGTCCTCAACCCCAATCTCACCAATCAGGCCCTGGTACAAAGAATATTCCAGGGAGAGTTTATCGATCCCCATACCCGTTGTTGCATTTGCCTGGGAATCACAATCAACAAGCAATACTTTTTTTCCGATTGTGGCAAGAGCGGCTGAAAGATTAACAGCGGTCGTTGTTTTTCCAACGCCCCCTTTCTGATTTGCTATACTGATAATTTGAGTCATGATCAGATTTCATTACCACAATTAATTTTCTTAGGCAAACTATTAAAATTCTCAAATCTTATTTTTTATTTTTAAAACTATAAACCATAAAAAAAGCCTTATACAGCAAATTACTTGCTGTATAAGGCCAATTTAATCTTAAGATATCAGACATGCTGATTACATGGCAGATTCCGGGTGGAACACATCCACTTCTTTTAAATCCTCGCCAAGATATTCTCTTTCATTGGGGCCAAGTATGCCCAGAGAAAGATTTAAGAGTGTCCAGAGGTGAACTGTTTCCCATGCATGGTCATTGACTGTCGACATATCATGCACCTGGGCATGACAATTATGGCAGGGTGTGATGCAGTAGCTGGCCTTGGTTGTAAGGATCTGGTTGGCCTTGGTCTGGCCATAGGCCCGCCTTTGCTCCGGGAAACCGGACTGGAGGAATCCACCGCCGCCGCCGCAGCAAAAATTGTTGGATTTATTGGGTGTCATGTCAATGAAATTTTCTTCACCAACAACTTTCTTGACAACGTATCTCATGTCTTCGGCAACAGGATCACCCAGAGTTTTTCTCACCAGCTGACAGGGATCCTGAAGAGTGAATTTGATTTTCCTGTCTTTGTTCCAGTCAGAAGACGGTGTAAGCTTGCCTTCCCTGATCCACTCAGCATAGAGTTGAATAATACTTTTGATTTCAAAGTTGTGAGGGATGTTGAATTTTTTCAGTCCTACCAGGACTGCGAAAAGTTCGTGCCCTCACTCCGTGTTGAGCCAGACTTTACAGCCCAGATCCTCCACTGCTTTTGCCTTAGTTCGAACAATCTTTTCCCAGTTTTCGTTGTCTGCAGCAAAAAGACAATAATTTTCTGCGGCCCAGCCTTTTGTACCATAGGTCCAGTCTGCCCCTGCAAGGTGCAGGATCTTCCAAAGCGGGACCATTTCATCAGGTTCTGTTACAGGTTCTCTGGAGTTCTGGTTCAAAAAGTAATATGCGCCTTCCCGGTTTACATCTGCTGTCATTTCAGCAAACTCAGGCTGTGATTCCTGGTATTCTTCAAGAACATCTTCCACAACAAATTGAAAATCCTCTTCATTGGCACCCATGGCAGAACAGGTGTCGTTTTTTAATGCCATATCACAAGAGCTTGTAATCCCTTTTGGTTTTTTCTCTTTTGGCCATTGTGCCCTTGCATTAAAAACAAGCTGGGGAATATTGATCTGCATCGGGCACACATACATGCACCGTGTACACATTGAACACATCCATACCCAGTTTGAGCTGAGTATTTCTTCATCCATTCCAAGAGCCGCCATTCTCAAAAATTTTCTTGGATCCATTCCCTCAAGACCAGTTGCAGGACAACCTGATGCACATGCACCGCATGTCAGGCATGCATTCAAATTCCCGCCATCGGGCAGAAGCTTCATTACCTTATCTTTAAAGACGCTCTTTCTTGCGCCTCCAATTTTAATAGCTGTATCTTCCATGCTATTGTTTTCCCCCTGTCTATCCAAATTTAAAGTCTTTTCATTACCTTATTGTATATCCTGGCCAATTTTTTAAACAGTTTTCTTTGTCTCTTATTCCGTCTTTCATGTCAACCATATTTTAGAAATAAAGATTCAAAATTTGACATTTTTGAACTTTAAGTTACTATTCAAAGGCTATGAATAAATCAAAAAAAACAAATCTCAAACTATACCCCAAAAACCCACAACTGATAAGAAAGGGAAAAGGCCGGCAGCTTAACAGGCCTTCCAACATAAGCTTCAACCCTGATCTGCCCATCACCTCAAAAAAACAAGACATCATCAATGCCATAAAAAATAATAAGGTGGTGATTATTTCCGGGGAAACCGGGTCCGGAAAAACCACCCAGATTCCAAAATTCTGTCTTGAAGCAGGACAGGGAATAAAAGGAATGATCGGCTGTACTCAGCCAAGGCGTATTGCCGCCATCACTGTTGCCAAAAGAATTGCCGAGGAACTCAATGAAAGTATCGGTCAGTCTGTTGGATATAAAATCAGATTTGATGATAAAACCCGGGGCAAGACCTGTATAAAAATAATGACAGATGGGATACTGCTTGCGGAAACTCAAGGCGACAGGTTTCTGAATGCCTATGATACCATTATTGTTGATGAAGCCCACGAAAGAAGCCTGAATATTGATTTCACCCTGGGCATTTTAAGGGATCTCGTTAAAAAAAGAAATGATCTCAAACTGATAATCACATCTGCCACCATTGATACGCAAAAATTTTCCAAAGCCTTTGACAATGCACCCATCATTGAAGTCACAGGACGGATGTACCCCGTAGAGACTATCTATATGCCCTTTTTAAATAAAGAGGATGAGAACAGGACCATTGAAGACCAGGGGTATGTGGAAGCTGCAGCAGATGCAACAAATCTTCTTCTTTCCCAATCCAGGGCCGGTGATATCCTAGTTTTCATGCCCACAGAGCAGGATATCGGAGAAACCATAGAATTGATACGGGGAAAAAATCATCCCAGTGTCACGGTTCTGCCTCTTTTTGCAAGACTTTCAGCAAATGAGCAGGCCAAAATTTTTTCCCGGCAGGTTGGACGAAAGATCATCGTTTCAACCAATGTGGCAGAAACCTCCTTGACCATACCCGGAATTAAATATGTTGTTGACACGGGGCTTGCAAGGATTCCTGAGTATTCTCCCCGGACAAGAACCACATCCCTTCCAGTAAGCCCTATTTCCCAGTCTTCTGCCAACCAGAGACTGGGCCGATGCGGCAGGGTGGAAAATGGAATCTGCATCCGGCTGTTTGATGAAGATGATTTTGGGGCAAGGCCTTTTTTTACCTCCCCTGAAATCTTAAGAAGCAACCTTGCTGAAGTCATATTACGAATGATCTCGTTAAATCTCGGGGATGTCGCTACCTTTCCATTCATTGATGCACCCGCGCCCAAAAGTATTAAGGACGGATTCGATACCCTGTTTGAACTTTCCGCTATTAAAGAAGAAAAGTCCCTTAAAATACAAAAAAAGAAGGAAATATATGCTCTGACAAAAATCGGACGGACCATGGCCAGGCTTCCCATAGATCCCAAATTATCCAGGATCTTGATAGAAGCCGACAGAAACGGATGCTTAAAAGAAGCTACTATTATTACAACGGTCCTTGCCATTTCTGATCCAAGGCAAAGACCAGCAGATAAAACCCAGGCAGCCGATCAAAAACATGCATTGTACAAAGACCCTGGTTCGGATTTTGTAACGCTTCTAAACATCTGGAATGCAGTTAAAACTGCTGAAAAAAAATTAAGTTCCCGTTCAAAACTCAAAAAATATTGCCAGGATCACTTCCTGTCCTTTAAGCGCATGAGGGAATGGAATGAAATTCATGGCCAGATTATCAGGATACTGAAAGACCATGATTTGCAGGGTGAAAAAGAATTCACCCCTCCAACAGGAACCTCTGGCATGAAAGCTAAAGAATTTGAATTTGGCGGGCCTTTATATATTGCCCTGCATAAAGCCATTTTAGCCGGGTATCTTGCCAATATTGCCCATAAAAAGGAAAAACACCTCTTCAGCGCTGCAAAAGGCCAGCAGGCAATGATATTCCCCGGATCAGGTCTTTTTAAGACCGCCGGAAACTGGATAGTGGCGGCGGAATTTGTGAAAACCAGTCAGCTTTTTGCAAGAACGGTTGCCACCATTGATCCTGAATGGCTTGAACAAGTTGGGAAAGGCCTTTGTGTCCATACCTATTCTGAACCACACTGGGAAAAAAAACGCGGAGAAGTTATTGCAAAAGAACAGGTGTCCCTGTTTGGACTGATTATTGTAAATGATCGAAATATTGCGTATGGCAAGATAAACCCCCAAGAATCAGGGGAAATATTTATCCGCCATGCCCTTGTCCAGGGGGAAATCCATCAAAAATTTGAATTTATGACCCATAACCTTCAACTCATGGATGAGCTTGAAACCCTTGAACATAAACGGCGCAGAAAGGATATTCTGGCATCAGAAGATGATATCTTTGCTTTTTACCAGTCAAGACTGCCAGAGCCTTTCTATAATATCAGAACCTTTTCCAAATTTATTAAAGACCAGAAAAACCAGGATTTTTTAAAAATGACAATGGAAGATCTTCAAAAATCTGCCATTGATGAACATGAACTGTCAATGTTTCCCGATACCCTGCAAATGGCCCAGGGTAAATTCAGGCTGGGATATGAATTCAATCCCGGGTCTAAAAAAGATGGCATCACCATGAACGTTCCTGCTGCCTCAGCCCTGCTTGTTTCAAAAAACAGTGTGGACAGGCTGGTTCCAGGGCTGTTTGAAGAAAAAATTGCCGCTCTGATAAAGGCGCTCCCCAAAAAATACCGGGTAAAACTGGTCCCTGTATCTGAAAAAGCAGCCATTATTGCAAAAGAACTACCCAAAAAAGATGCCCCCTTGTTTTCACTGCTTTCCGCTTTTATTCAAAAGCGATTTAATTTTGTCATCCCGGCAAATCTCTGGTCTGATAAAGACCTGCCCGATCATTTAAAAATGAGATTCTCCATCCGGGATGAAAAAGGCAATGAGATAAAAGCTTTGCGGGATAAAGCTGTCTTAAGCCAATTTTCAGAAACAACCATTCCCCAAAAAAATAATGCCTTTGAAAAAGCCCAGAAAAAGCATGAAATAACGGATATCACAGAATGGAATTTTAAAGACCTTGAAGACTTTATTATCATAACCCCGGATAAGGAATTTACCCAAAAAGCCTTTCCTGGCCTGAAAATTGAAATCCGACAGGATTCAAATAACAGCCCTGATTCAAAAACCAGCCCCCAAATAATATCCCTCAGGCTTTTCAACTCAGAACAGGTGGCTTTTGCATCCCATTGCCAGGGGATAAGACAATTATTTCAACTATATTATCCAGATGATTTCAAGGCGCTTAGAAAAGACATCAACGCCTCTTCCGGGATTAAGCAGATGGCGCCTTATTTTAATGGTCAGACAAAATTTCAGCAATCCCTGTTCAACCTTATCACCCGCACCCTGTTTACGAAAAATATCAGAACAAAAAAAGCATTTGAGCTTCATGCCCAAACCCAATTAAAGCATCTTTACAATACTGGACAGGACTTTATTAAAACCTTTCTTGTGCTGGGCCGGGAATATCAATCCTGCTTTGAGCTAATCCAGAAACTATCCTTTCAACACCAGAAAAAAGAAAAAATATTTATAATATTAACCGGTCTGTTCAAAGATCTCAAACACCTTGTACCGCAAAATTTTGCCGACCTGTATGATTACGAAAGGATCAAACATCTTAACCGGTATATAGCCTGTATCAGGATCAGAGCCCAAAGAGCGGTTGACAATCCTTTAAAGGAAGAAAAAAAAGCATTGCAGTTAACAGGTTACACCATTCATCTGAATAATCTTTTGGCTTCACTTTCCGAGAACTCAACACCGGAAAAATCCCAAAAGGTCGAACACTTCTTCTGGCTTCTGGAAGAGTACAAAATCTCTTTGTTTGCCCCGGAACTGAAAACAGCCATAAAGATTTCTGCCAAAAAGCTGGATCAGTTTTTAATCAAACTCTCTACAATGCTCTGATGAACAATTTGTTCAACTTATTTTCCCTAAATTAATTACTTTGCCTTGCGCCACAATATATATTATTGTAATTTTTATGGTGATCAAAAACACATAAAAGGATCATATATGAATGTTCGGATAAAATCATGGTGGTTGTTTGTATGCTTGTTGCTATATTTTTTTGTTCCGTTTTCAGGACAAGCCGAGGATGCCGGAAAAACGATTCAGACCATCATAGTTGTCTCAGATGATAATTACCCCCCTTATATCTTTCGAGATTTTAATGGAGATATTCAAGGCATTCTTGTGGATGAGTGGAAGTTATGGGAAAACAAGACCGGGATAAAGGTAAGCTTGATTGCAATGGACTGGGGCAAGGCACAGGAGTCTCTTCTTAAAGGACAAGCCGACGTCATAGATACAATTTTTTTTACCGAGAAGAGAGCTAAGCAGTATGATTTCACAAAACCTTATACCACGATAGATGTGCCTGTTTTTTTTCATAAAAACCTTGGAGGTATCATCGATATCGAATCACTACAGGGTTTTACGATTGGAGTGAAAAAAGGAGAGGCCTGTATCGAAGTGTTTAAAAAACATGGTATTACCAGCTTGCAGGAATATGACTCTTATGAAGCGATCGTCAAGGCTGCAAAAGACCGCCAGATAAAAGTTTTTTCCATCGACAAACCACCAGCGCTCTATTATCTTTATAAAATGAATTTTGAAGATGAATTCCGCTATTCCCTTAACCTATATACAGGGAAATTTCATCGGGCGGTCATAAAAGGCAGGACAGATATATTGAAGATAGTGGAAGACGGATTTTCCCTAATCACAAAAAAGGAACACAATGCCATAGAAAAGAAATGGATGGGGGAGCCCCTTACCCGGCCGCCGTATCTTCGCTATGTTCTATTTTCTTTCCTGTTTGCCGGGTTGCTCTTCTTGACGCTTGTTTTTCTTAATATCGCTTTGCGAAGAAAGGTCAGATCAAAAACCTCTGAATTACAGGATCTTGTTAATCAACTAAAAAAATCAGAAAACCAATTCCGAATTCTTTTTAACTCTATAACTAATCTCATATACACACAAGATATGGAAGGACGTTTTACTTCAGCAAATCCGGCCATGCAGAGGCTCTTTGGTTATGATATGGATGAATTTATC